>JAYTDB010000203.1:0-6797 GCA_043736135.1 Rickettsiales bacterium | reverse complement strand
TGATCAGCGAGTTCAGAAATATGCACCAAACCATCTTTACCAGGCATGAAGGTTACGAATGCGCCGAAATCAACGCAACGCGCCACTTTTCCTTCGTAGATTTTACCCGGTTCAGCTTCAGCAGTAATACCGTAAACCCAATCATAGGCTGCTTTACCCGACTCTTCAGATGTCGAAGCGATTTTTACCAAACCGTCATCATTGATGTCGATTTTAGCACCCGTTTTTTCGCAGATTTCACGAATCACTTTGCCGCCAGAACCGATTACATCACGGATTTTTTCTTTGGCAATTTGAAGCGTTTGAATGCGTGGAGCGGTTGCGCCCACTGAATCACGTGCGCCTGTCAATGCTTTGTTCATCTCAGCCAAGATGTGATTACGGCCAGCATGCGCTTGCGCAAGAGCCACTTTCATAATCTCTTCGGTGATACCATCGATTTTGATGTCCATTTGCAAAGCCGTGATACCTTGATCAGTACCCGCTACTTTGAAATCCATATCACCCAAGTGATCTTCATCACCGAGAATATCAGACAATACGATGAAGCCATCTTTTTCTTTGATAAGACCCATCGCGATACCCGCAACAGGACGTTTCAAAGGAACGCCAGCATCCATCATAGCCAGTGCGCCACCGCAAACAGTCGCCATCGAAGATGAACCGTTTGATTCAGTGATTTCAGATACAACGCGAATGGTGTACGGGAAATCCGCTTTCGCAGGAAGTACCGGACGCAATGCACGCCAAGCCAATTTACCGTGACCAATTTCGCGGCGACCTGGGCCAGACATACGGCCAGTTTCACCCACAGAGTATGGAGGGAAATTGTAATGCAACATGAATGGTTCAGTGTATTCACCATCGAGTGCATCGATACGTTGTTCATCTTGGCCAGTACCGAGTGTAGCAACCACGATCGCTTGCGTTTCACCGCGTGTGAACAAAGAAGAGCCATGCACTTGTGGCAATACGCTTACTTCGCTAACAATCTGACGAATGTCAGCAGCGCCGCGACCATCGATACGTTTTTGGGTTTTCACCACATCACCACGAACGATTTCCGCTTCCACTTTTTTCACCAACCCACCAACGGTTTTCTCATCAAAACCTTCAGCAACCAAGGTTGCTTTTGCTTCTGATTTGATTGCATCGAGTGTTTTTGAACGTTCTTGCTTGCCCATCATTTTGTATGCAGCGCGCAATTTTTCTTCGGTCATTGATTTGATACGCAGCGCGAGTGGCTCGTTTTTATCAAATTTGAAATCCCAAGGTTCTTTTGCTGATGTTTCAGCAAACTCAATAATCATATTGATAACCGGTTGGAAATGTTTGTGACCGTGCATGACTGCGCCGAGCATCACTTCTTCCGACAATTCGCTCGCTTCTGATTCCACCATCAATACCGAACGCGCAGTACCCGCAACGATTAAATCAAGCGTGCTGTCATTGAGCTCTTCTTTGGTTGGGTTGATGATATATTGACCATTCACATAGCCAACGCGTGAACCACAGATTGGGCCCATGAACGGGATGCCAGAAATAGTAAGCGCAGCAGATGCACCAACGAGGGCAACCATGTCAGGATCATTTTGCATATCATGCGACAACAATGTGCACACGACTTGCGTATCGTTATAAAAACCTTCTGGGAACAGAGGGCGGATCGGACGATCGATCAAGCGCGATGTGAGCACTTCTTTTTCTGTAGGCTTGCCTTCACGTTTAAAGAAACCACCTGGAATTTTACCAGCGGCGAACGCTTTTTCCTGATAGTGAACGGTCAGCGGGAAGAAATCAACGTCTGGCTTCGCTTTTTTCGCAGCAACTACCGTACAAAGTACTGACGTATTGCCATAAGTAGCGAGAACAGCACCGTCAGCTTGGCGAGCGATACGGCCCGTTTCCAATGTCAGTGTTTTTCCGCCCCATTCAATTGATTTTTTCGTGATGTTAAACATGATCTTTTTCTCTTTCTTTTCCTACATTTGTCACCCCGCATTTATTGCGGGGTCTGGTCTTTATCGCATCAGATCCCGCAACAAGTGCGGGATAACGGGAGCCTAAGCGGCATAGCCGCCAAGGCTTACCCTTATTTACGAATGCCTAATTTTTTGATCAGCACTTCGTAACGAGTCGCATCTTTGCTTTTCAAATAATCCAACAAACGGCGGCGACGGCCAACCATAATCAACAATCCGCGGCGCGAATGGTGATCTTTTTTGTGGTCTGCAAAATGCGTAGTTAAGTGGTTGATACGGGCAGTCAGCAAAGCCACTTGTACTTCTGGCGAACCAGAATCGTTAGCTGCTGTTGCGTATTCTTTGATAATATCTTCTCGGGTGGTTTTCTCACCCACTGCTTTAAGCGACATCGTAGCTCTCCATTTTTTAAAGGTTAAATACACGTTCTGATTTTATGAGTCCGCCCTTATTTTTTGCAATCGCCACTAACACGCCCTCTTTTTCGCAAACGACCAGCTGGTCATCAGCAACATTCAGTGGGCTTGGAAATGACTGACCGCGTAATAGCGAGGCAGCTTCGGCCGCGCTCAGGTTAATTGCCAAGATGTCGTCCAGCATGGCCTGAGGCGGTTTAATAAAACCAAGGTCGCCGTTATGCACTATTTCTTCAAGCTTTTCTAGTGAAATCGCATCATTTTCTGAAAATGTTCCTACTTTTGTTCGCCGCAGTGCCGACACATGCCCATAACAGCCCAGCGCACGCCCAAAATCACGCGCTAACGACCTGATATATGTACCTTTTCCACATTGACAGAGAAATGTTGATGTCGCCCCATTATGCGCGAGCAAAGTCAGGCTATCCACCCTCACCGCTCGAAGCTGCATTTCTGGCTCTAGCCCTGCCCGCGCCATCGCATAAGCGCGCACGCCATTGATTTTAATCGCTGAATAGGCTGGCGGCGCCTGCTGAATCAGCCCTGTAAATTGCGGCAAAATCGCTTGAATTTCAGCTTCGGTCGGTCGTTTATCGGACGTTACGGTAATTACACCCTCCATATCATCCGAATCGCGCTCTGCCCCCCACGTAACCTCAAATGCGTAGGTTTTGGCCTTATCCATGCCGAAAGATACCAGCTTGGTCGCCTCGCCCAAAGCCAGCGGCAGCACGCCAGACGCAAGCGGGTCGAGCGTTCCCGCATGGCCAATTTTCATCGGGTGCAAAATGCGTTTCACTTTTTCCACCGCATGCGCAGACGTCATGTGCAGTGGCTTATCCAGCACCAACCAGCCAGATAGATTCCTCCGCATTTTTTTATGCGGCAAGGAATCATCTGTCCTCGCGAAAGCGGGAATCTCATCTCTATTTTCTTTTTTCATCCGCGTTCATTAGCGGGTTTAACGCTAAATCACAAAGAAAAATCGCTTGCATAAAAGCGGGGTTTTATTAAAATAAGTTAAACCTATTGGAAGCCCCATGACCGCCCAAAAACTCCATCTCTGCTTCGATTTTGACGAAACCATCACCAAAGAACATAAATTTGATGAAGATCCATATGGCGCCGATGAGATTCGTCATCCCGGTTATTTACAGCGCATTATGATGAAAGCCATCGATGATGGACATCTGGTATCCATCACCACCTGCCGTGCAGGTGAGGACGATCTAATTAAAACAGCATTAGTTGCAATAGGCCTTCCAGACGAATATATCAAACAGATACCCATTACTGCCAATTTGAGTGACTTTGAAGGCAAAAACCATCACATCAAAAATGCGCTTAAAAAGCACCCCAAACCACCGCATATGCGAGATTCAGATTATCTAAGCGTTTTAATTGATGATAGCCCTAATAATATTGAATGGGCAAAGCAAGCAGGACATGGCGCCATAGAAGTGACTGGCGACCCAGGGTTAGCACCTAATGTAAAAAAATATGACGATGCCCATTTGGTGCAACTAGAGGCAATATTGAACGAACCAGATCGTTATATTACCGAGCATGAAGCACGCGCAAAAAATAGACTCGGCTAGCGAATTCCTCGACCGCTATTGAGAGTAGCCGTCAAATTTTCGATGTCTTTTTTAGGAACTGACGCTGCCGCAAAGTCCATATCAAAATCTATGGCTGCATCATGCTCCGCGCCAGGATGCATATACTTAGGAACAAGTGTAGCTTTAACTTCATCACCATTTACAACTAACATGACAGAATAACTATTCCCCACAATAGTTTTCAAAATAGCTGATTTGCTCACCCCAGCATCAGAAAAAGTTTTATTTCCCGCCTTGAATTCAAGCTCCATCGTTTTTTCTAAAACTCCTTTTTTAACCATTCCCTGTTCTATGTCATCATATAAACGCGCAACATGACTATCTGGCGCAGCTTTTTTCCGCGCATTAACAGAGTGATTTATGATAGCGATTTTATTGCGGGTATATTTATCCACGCGAATGTTTGGCATGATTTTATGGCTTATCAATGTCTCGATAGGAATTTTATTGCCGGATACCTTAAGTATTTCAGCAAGTCTTTGCCCTTCTTTTTTAGAAAATTCTTCTAAATAATTATGTATATACAAATGCTCATATTTGTCTGGGTTCAGATGAAATACACAGCGCGCCAGCAAAGCTTTATCTTCAAAACTGAGGACGGCTTGCGCATAGCTATCTGGCGTTTTTCTATAAGAATTCAGTGGTTTTTTGGGTATATCTGACACACCTGATGATAACAAATATTAGTTAAAAATCAATAACTACACTGTTACGTCTGGCTCGTGCTTGCTCAAATCTTTGACAACATCTGGTTTTTTAAGCAGATTTTCGATATTTTCCGCCACATCAAAAGACTCATCCAGCGCAAAATGAATGACAGGCATATAACGCAACGCCATTTTTTTAGACACCAAATAGCGAAGCTCAGGCTGTGCGATTTTCAGCGCGCTTATCATCTCTTTTTTGTTTTTGCCCGCAAGTGGCATCACAAACGCCGTCGCATTTTTCATATCAGGCGACACGCGCACTTCCGACACCGTAATCGATGCGCCCATTAAATCAGGCATATGCAACTCATCGCGCATGAAAATTTCGGCAAGGCTACGGCGAATTTCTTCCCCTACCCGTTTAGGACGCTGACCGCTTGCGCCTTTTCCTGGAAATAAATCATGCAGCTTTGCCATGGTGAATTATACCGTACGCGCTGTTTCTTCGATTTCGAACGCCTCGATTTGGTCGCCGATGCGAATGTCTTCATAATTTTCAAACGCCATACCGCACTCAAGGCCAGACTTAACTTCTTTCACTTCGTCTTTGAAGCGTTTCAGTGTTTTCAACGTGCCTTCGTGAATCACCACACTATCACGCAGCAAGCGCACTTTTGCACCACGTTTGATAAAGCCATCGGTCACCATACAGCCAGCAATTTTGCCGTATTTGGTGATGTTGAATACTTCACGAATTTCGGCGTAGCCAATGAAATTCTCGCGCAGTGTAGGCGACAACATGCCTGACAAAGCCGCTTTCACATCATCCACCACGTTGTAAATAATCGAGTAGTAACGAATCGCAATTTTCTCTTTTGATGCGAGTTCTTTTGCTTTTGGCTGCGCGCGCACGTTAAATGCGATAATCATCGCACCCGTTGCTTTGGCGAGCGTAATATCCGATTCACTAATCGCACCAACACCAGAGTGCAGCACACGCACAGTGACTTCATCGCTTGAGAATTTAGCCAGAGAACCCGCAATCGCTTCCACTGAACCTTGCACGTCACCTTTAATCACCACTGGCAATTCTTTTGCATTCGTACCAGCAGCTTGACCAAACAATGATTCCATCGTACGAGCCGATGATACCACTTGTTGTTCGCGGATACGGCGTTCACGATATTCCGCAATATCACGCGCGGTTTTTTCGCTTTCAACGACGGAGAATGTATCACCCGCTTCTGGCGCTAAGTTCAAGCCTTGCACCTGCACAGGCATACCTGGAATCGCTTCTTTCAGCGTTTGGCCTTTATCGTCAATCAGTGTGCGCACCTTACCATAAGCAGGGCCAGCAACGAGAATGTCACCGACGCGCAACGTTCCTTTTTGAATCAAAATCGTCGCAACGACACCTTTACCTTGATCAAGTTTGGCTTCAACCACCACACCCGCCGCCGCACGGTTTGGATTTGCGCGCAATTCCAATACTTCGGCTTGCAACAACAAAATCTCAATCAATTTATCGAGGTTTGTTCCCGCTTTTGCCGATACTTCAACAGTAATCACATCGCCACCAAATTCCTCTGGTATCAAGTCATACTGCATCAATTCTTGCTTCACGCGGTTTGCATCTGCACCCGGTTTATCAATTTTATTAATCGCCACCACAATCGGCACACCCGCTGCTTTCGCATGCGCAATCGCCTCTTTAGTTTGCGCCATGATACCATCATCCGCCGCAACAACGAGCACCACAATATCGGTGATTTTCGCGCCACGCGCACGCATCGCCGTGAAGGCTTCGTGACCTGGGGTATCAAGGAATGTAACTTTTTGGTTGTCGCCAATTGTCACCTGATAAGCGCCAATATGCTGCGTAATACCGCCCGCCTCTTTCAAAGCCACGTCCGTTTTGCGGAGTGCATCGAGGAGCGAGGTTTTACCATGATCCACGTGACCCATAATCGTTACAACAGGAGGACGTGATTCCAATGTTTCTTCCGCATCCACCACGTCATCATTGAGGATATTCTCAACGTCACCCTCGGTTACGCGTTTAAATTTATGGCCAAATTCACCGACAACCAGCTCCGCCGTATCGGCATCAATTGATTGCGCCGCCGTTGCCAT
>JAYTDB010000202.1:0-1867 GCA_043736135.1 Rickettsiales bacterium | reverse complement strand
GCACAATAAAATAATCGCTAGCCATCCCAGTGTAAATATAATTAATGCCGCAAACAGCTAACATGGAAAACACTGTGACAGCACCTAAACTGAAGTAATACAACGCATAATTTTGTTGCTTTTTAAAAAGATAATATAGCATCAATAGGCCTAAAAATGCGCCCAGTATGAACCCCATGGCAAGCGTCATCAATACTGCCATAACACACGCGAGAGCCATGGTTACCAGCCAATATTTACGCTGTGATTTTTCGGCTTCTGGCAGGGTAATAGCTGCCCATACCATGAATAATGCTATTACTGCCGTAAGTTCATGAAACTTGGCTAAATGTCCCCATGCGCCGTAGCCCGCGCCACGAATGTAAATTTGCAGCGCAAAATATAATACACACGCAGCCAGCGCCCAAATATTCACGCTAAATCGCCGCACCAATTGATAGACCAAAAACGCAGCAACTAAAATAAACGCGGCGGTTACAAGTGATGGTGCGAGCGGATCACTCAGCAACATCGCAAGGAAATACAGCCCGCCCGCTTTGGAATAAAAGAAATGATACCAGACCTCGTTCGGAGCCAAATTTCCCGCTTCCACCACCCGCTGATAATAGAAAAAATAATGCGAAAAATAATCATGCCAGCCACCAGGGTATATCGCTTTGACTTGCAAGAATACAAAAATGGTAAGCAATAATAACGTCGCCATGCATTTTTCTGGATTTGATAATGTTGGGCGTTTTATGCACCGCAAACAAAAAGCAAGGTGAGGGATAGAAACCGCCATCACCAGAAGCGATAGCCCAATCGCCAGCGGTTTTTGGTATAGCCCAGCGAATCCCGCAGCGAGCAGGAAAATCGTCCATAATCCTGCGCCACAAAAGAAGGAAAGAATCGCAGTGTTTGCGGAGGGTTTTGCACCCATCACTTTAAGTGATGCGAAGCCAACCGCATAAATCAACCAGCCGATATAAAAAATAAATGCAAATCGTGCGGCGTTATACATCGCCACTCGCATACCACTTTCGGCAAAAGCGTTATGGTACATATCGGCAGATGAAAAGCCATAAAGCATGACGGCAAAAAACAGCGCCAAGGCTACGGCTGCAATAAGCTGCTTAGTCACGTGGTAATTGGCGGCGTTTGCGGTCAGGACGTACTTTACGTTTTTGCACAAAATCGGTCATACGGCGCGAAACATAATCATTCAGCACTTCGCCAAGCTCATCTTCTACACCGCGATAATAATGGTCAGCGCCAGAAATGATTTTATATTCAGCGTTATTACCCAAACGTGATGCAAATTTTGTAACCGAATCTTCCGTCACCACATCGTCCTTATCGCCTTGCGTAATCAAGCCTTGCGATGGGCAAGGGGCGAGGAACGTGAAGTCATAGAGGTTTGCGGGTGGTGACACAGCAATAAAGCCTTCCAGCTCTGGGCGGCGCATCAGCAATTGCAAGGAAATCCACGCACCAAACGAGAAACCTGCAATCCAGCAGGTTGATGCATCAGGGTTTTGCGTTTGTAGCCAATCGAGCGCTGTAGCCGCATCCGACATCTCGCCAATACCTTCATCATACTTGCCTTGCGATTTGCCAACGCCACGAAAATTGAAGCGCAATACCGAAAACCCTTGCTCCACAAAAGTATGGTACAGGCGATAAACAATCTTATTGTTCATCGTGCCACCATAAAGCGGATGCGGATGCAAAATTAGCACCAGCGGTGAACCCTTCACATCGCTATGATGATAGCGGCCTTCGATACGACCTTCAGAACCGTTGATAAAAATTTCAGGCATGATGTGTAATTGAATGGTTGATTGGTTAAAGACGATACATTAAAGTATCCGTCGTTATAATGAATGTG
>JAYTDB010000201.1:0-2338 GCA_043736135.1 Rickettsiales bacterium | reverse complement strand
TTGCAGAATGCCGCCATTTTGGTAGTAAGCCAGCTCGTCCAGCGTGTCGATGCGGCAAAGAAGCTTAGTGGTAGCCGTGCTGCCATCTTTGCGGGTGATGATGAGTTCTACGTCCATGCGTGGTTTGATGCCGCCGCTGATGCCTTTAACGGCAATCGTTTCATCGCCCACAAGGCCGAGTGATTGGCGGGTTTCACCATTTATGAACGTGAGGGGTAAAATGCCCATACCGACCAAATTGCTGCGGTGAATACGCTCGAATGATTCCGCGATAACCGCTTTTACGCCCAGCAACATTGTGCCTTTTGCTGCCCAATCGCGTGATGAACCAGTGCCATATTCTTTGCCCGCAATCACCACCAGTGGCGTTTTATCCGCTTTATATTTCATCGCAGCATCATAGATGCTTTGTTTTTCGCCTTTATAGAGGGTATTGCCGCCTTCTTCGCCGCCGAGCATTTCATTTTTAATGCGAATGTTGGCGAACGTGCCGCGCATCATCACATCATGGCTGCCGCGACGTGCGCCGTAGCTGTTGAATTCAGCCGCAGGAACGCCATTATCGCCGAGATATTTTGCTGCAGGTGAGGTTTTAGAAATGTTACCCGCTGGCGAGATATGATCGGTGGTGATGGAATCACCAAACAAGCCGAGGATTTTTGCACCATCAATATCAGGTGTCGCCGTGCCCGATGTTTTTACCATGCCTTCAAAATAAGGTGGGTTTTGAATATAGGTTGATTTCGCAGGCCAAGCATAGGTTTTGCCTTTGCCTACCGCAATGTCTTGCCACGCTTTTTCACCGGCAAATACGTCGGCATATTTTTTGGCAAACATTTCACGCGTCACACATTTCATCACCACATCGGCAACTTCTTTATTGGTCGGCCAGATGTCTTTTAAGTAAACGGGTTTACCATCTTTGCTTACGCCAATAGCATCTTTGGTGATATCCAGATTCAAGCTGCCTGCAATCGCGTAAGCCACCACTAATGGCGGGCTTGCGAGATAGTTTGCTTTTACCAGCGGATGCACGCGGCCTTCGAAATTGCGGTTGCCCGAAAGCACCGACGCGACGATTAAACCCTTATCTTTTACTGCCGTTTCATACTCATCTTTGAGTGGCCCAGAATTACCGATGCAGGTGGTGCAACCATAACCCACCAAGTTAAAACCAATCGCATCAAGTGCTTTGTTCAAGCCTGATTGTTCTAAATATTCGGTGACGACTTTTGAACCTGGTGCGAGTGATGTTTTTACCCACGGTTTTGGTGAAAGCCCCAGCGCATGTGCTTTTTGCGCAACCAACCCCGCCGCCATCATAACGTAAGGGTTCGACGTGTTGGTACAGCTGGTAATTGCGGCAATGGCAACGCTGCCATGACCAAATGTATCGGTATGCAAAGGCGAGTTTGCCGTTTTATTTTCTTTGTTCAGCTCAGGCAGAGTCGTCACGAATGAGTTTTGCGCATCTTTGAGCAACACTTTATCTTGTGGGCGTTTCGGGCCAGCAAGGCACGGCTCAACGGTTGACATATCCAGCTCTAATGTGTCGGTGAAAATCGGTTCTGCATAATTCTCATCACGCCACATGCCTTGCGCTTTTGCGTAGGCTTCAACGAGTGCAATACGCGCTTCATCACGAGCGGTTAGGCGCAAATAATTGATGGTCTCTGCGTCAATTGGGAAGATACCACAGGTTGCACCATATTCAGGCGCCATATTGGCAATCGTCGCGCGATCAGCAAGCGGCAAGCTATCAATACCTTCGCCGTAAAATTCTACGAACTTACCCACCACACCTTTTTTACGCAGCATCTGCGTGACGGTGAGAACAAGGTCAGTTGCCGTTGTGCCTTCTTTCAGCGCACCAGTCAGTTTGAAGCCTACTACTTCGGGAATCAACATAGACACAGGTTGCCCGAGCATCGCCGCTTCTGCTTCAATGCCGCCCACACCCCAGCCGAGTACGCCTAGGCCGTTCACCATTGTAGTGTGCGAATCGGTGCCCACCAGCGTGTCAGGATAGGCTACGCCATCACGTACCCACACGGTTTGTGCCAAATATTCTAAATTCACTTGGTGGCAAATACCCGTGCCCGGAGGCACAACACGGAAATTATTGAAGGCATTTTGACCCCAGCGCAGGAACTCATAACGCTCTAAATTGCGTTCCATTTCCAAATCCACGTTTTTCTCAAAGGCATCTTTATCGCCATAATTATCAACCATCACTGAGTGATCAATCACCAAATCGACAGGCGATAGCGGGTTGATTTTTTCAGGGTCACCGCCGAGTTTTGCCATCGCATCGCGCATCGCCGCTAAATCAACGACA
>JAYTDB010000200.1:0-1671 GCA_043736135.1 Rickettsiales bacterium | reverse complement strand
ACCCGACATCGAAGCATTCACAAAAAACATGAAGCCGCTGTTTGATTTTTCAGAAGCGAAAGTCGTAGCGCGTCGCGGCGGGTTGATTCCTTGCGGCGGGCTAGTCAAACCCTTCGCCACAGGGCGTGTATTCTTGCTGGGCGATGCGGCGGGCATCGTGTCCCCCCTTACCGCTGGCGGTATTCACACAGCACTGCGTTATGGCAAAATATTGGGCGAAACACTCGCGCATTATATCAATAATGGTGGTGAACATCCTGCCGAAATTTTAGAACGAATTTACCCACGCTTCCATATCAAGCTTGCCATGCGTAAAGCATTTGAGCTAACGCCGAACTGGATGCTCAACGCGAGCATTGGAAATCCACTCTTTGCCTATGCCGCGAGCAAGGTTTTCTACCAGAAAAAGCGGCTGAAATAATGGGTTAGAATAGATAGTGTTTTTTTGCAAAATGTTGTAGCGCACAAACGACAATTCATCTATCGTCTAGTCGTTAGCAAGAAAATTTTTGCTTAAGCCAATTTTAACTATAAAAACAGGAGAGCGCTATGTTTCGTCGTAAAGAAGAAGGGTTGTTTGACAGCGATGTGATTGATGGGACTGAAGAAACCAATGATTCAGCTGAAACAGTTAATGTATTGATTCCAACAGCAGCTCCTGTAGCAGCGAACCCTTACAGCGCAAGCGGCCAAACGGCTGCTCGCCCTACTGTTCCAACAGCAATGCCAGCACCAGCGGCAGCAACGACTTCTTTCCGCCCAGCGCCAGCAGCTACCACAACAACAAATGCAGCAGCACAAGCAAACATGGATGCTAACCGTCCGCGCGTACCTGAAGCAAAACCAGCTGTTCCTGTTGCATCTGCTAGCGCAGCGCAACAGCTTGCGAGCAAAAATGGCAATCGCGTGCTCACTGTTGGCAATGACATCCTCCTCAAAGGCGAAATCAACACCTGCGATCGCTTGGTGATCCAAGGTAAAGTAGAAGCGACATTGAATGATGTGCACACCGTTGAATTGGCTGATACCGGCTCGTTCAAAGGCACTGCAAACGTAGTTGAAGCGCATATCAGCGGCAACTTTGAAGGCGACCTTGTTTGCACAGGCCGCTTGATTATCCATGCTTCAGGTAAAGTACATGGCAAAATCACTTACGGTGAAATCGAAATCGAACGTGGTGGCGAATTAACTGGCGAAATCAAAACCGTTAGTAGCGCACAAGCAGCGCCAAAAGCTATCCGCAAAGAAGCGGCTTAATCCTTCTTAGCGCTATAATAAAAATGGGGGCGGGAATTTCCTGCCCCTTTTTTATGTCCTAACAACGGCATTTACAGCAAGCTGGTCCGCCCGCTCATTATATTCATGACCGCTATGACCTTTTACCCAGTGCCATTTAACTTCATGACGCGCCACTGCCGCTTCTAGCATCTGCCATAAATCGACATTCTTCACGGGTTTTTTATCCGCTGTTTTCCAACCACGTTTTTTCCAACCCGCGAGCCATTCCAGCATCCCCTTCATCACATAGGTGCTGTCAGTATAAATATCGACCTTGCACGCGCCCTTCAGCGAGTTTAGCGCCTCAATCGCCGCCATCATCTCCATGCGGTTATTTGTCGTATCCGCCTCACCGCCCGAGATATCTTTTTCAACATCGCCATATACCAGCAC
>JAYTDB010000199.1:0-5461 GCA_043736135.1 Rickettsiales bacterium | reverse complement strand
TACCCACTTGTTGAGATGCAGCATCTACTTCCGCATGGGTAGGGATTGGTGTGCCATTCATTTTGGCTAACCAGCCAGAAATACCCGTGCCACGTTCGTTGCCAAGGAGTGAATCAATCCATTCCGCGAGCATGAACAGCATCGCTTTGATAAAGCCCATGATGCCGTCATCTTGCGTAGTTTTCAGTGCATCATCTTTTTTTGTGGTAACTTCTTCTTCAATCGCTGATTTAGCTGTCGCAGAAACCTGCGTCGCAATATTGCCGCGCATTTGAATCAGTGGATCGGCAGTGTTTTCGTTATCAGCCATTTGTGTAATCCTTGTTTTTACCTACTCACTCTACCCTAAAAACCATTTTTTGTAGATGAACAATATGTGACAATGAAAAAAGCTTGTGTGAAAATGCTGTCATTTTTCGTATATTATGCTACAAATATTAATAAGTTGTTGAAGTAAATAGTTTTTATAGGGGTGCTTATGGCAATTGTGGCGGTGCGGGTCAATACAAAAGAGTATAAAATCGCCTGTGATGACGGTCAGGAAGGCCATTTGCAAACCCTCGCGCAGGATTTGGACGAACGGATTGGCCGCCTGAACTATCAAATGGGCGGCGACCCAGGCGAGGTGATGGCGTTACTTCTGTCTGGCCTGATGATGAGTGATGAAGCCAATGAAAACGCAAAAGAAACTGAGCGTTTGTCGTCGGAAGTGCGCCGTTTAACTCAGATGTTGAGCCAAAATCGCCCGCCGGTGGATGCCGAACGTATGGCAGAGATGGAGCGCGCCATGGTGGATACATTAAATCAAATCACCAGCCGCATTGAAAAGATTGCAGACCAAGTGGAATTGCGCTAGACTGCAATTGAACGGTTCTGCTCGGTGCGTCAGGTAATACGTCCCTTGGACCAATACTCTTCTTAACGGGAGCTGTCCCTGGTCGAGGCCTGCCTCGGCACATATGGCGCCCACCTGTATCTGCAGGTCGAATGTGGCTATCACACCAACGGCCAGAGTGGTTCCGTTCATCATCACTTGATAACTTGTATCTAGGCATGTTTTTCTGCGCTTCCGCTGCGCACGTAGCATTAAGCTACGTTTACACGGCGGTTCTCGAAAGAACATACCTATCTACTTCGTTCTGAAGTGATGCTGTGCGTCATTACTCTTTAGATCCCGCATCAAGTGCGGGATGACGTGTGGATAGGGCTTCGGTTCGTAAACTAATACCGCCAGCTACTCGTCCTAGCGCAAAAATTCTGTCAGGGAAGGGGTAAGGTGAAAAATCTTTTGTCATTCCTGCCCCGTGTCGTGCCACGGGGTAAACTCCAGCAAGAATCCTATAGAAAATTCAAGATCCCCGCTCGCGGGGATGACAAAAAAGCTAATTACTTTGCAGGAGCGACTGCAGCTACGGATTTTGCTTCCAGCATTGACGTCAAGCCATCAACACCTTTGCTGTTCAGCACGGATGAGAATTCCGAGCGTTGGGTGGTGATTAAGCTTACACCTTCAACAATAATGTCGAATACTTTGAAGCTTGTTTTGTCTTTGCGGACTTTATAATCAATCAAAATAGGCGGCTCAGACGCATCATTGGCAATGATTTGCATGTTCACCGTGTATTCATTCGGCTCACCTTCGCTGCTGCCCGTGATTTTAAAGCTGCCACTGGTATATTCAGTGAAACGGCTGGTGTAATGTTTGATCAGGAATGTTTGGTACGCCGCGAGATAGCGCGTTTGTTGTTCGGGTGTAGCAGGGCGCCAGAAACGCCCCATGACAAAACGACCAACCCACGGAAAATCAACATTGTCTTTAAAAATATTTTCTAGCGTTTGTTGCTTGGTTTCTTTTGCCGCGTCTTTTTTGCTGATAACATCCAAGGCTTTGTGACCGAGTGATTCAATATAAGCACCCGCTTTATCAGCATCATTTTTTGGCGCGTTTGTTGCCATTGCCGTTTGTGCAGAAAACAGTATGAGTAACGATAAAGCCAGTGCGCGAATATTCATATATACAGAGTCGTTTCTTATTTTTGGGTTTTCATTTTTTGCCACACCTTGTCACGTGAAGCGCGCGCTTTTTTGATGTCGCTATCACGTTTTTGGATATAGCCACTGCGGAATGTTGCATATGGATCCAGTGATGATTTATACACATTCTCAATCAAATCATAATTTTCTGAACGTGCATCAACCGCTGTGATTGCCCATAATGAAATGGCAGTTGTTTCGCTGTCAACATAGCTAGCAGGATGCGTGAAATAATCCGCAATACGACCTACACCATCACGCACGCCCGAAGGGCCCATGATAGGCAAGAACAAGTAAGGACCATTTTCAACGCCATATAGTGCGAGTGTTTGGCCGAAATCGGTTTTGCGATTTTTTAAGCCGAGTTCACTTGCTACGTCAAACAAACCGCCGATACCGATCGTGCTGTTGAACATAAAGCGCCACAACGTAACGAATGTATTTTCAGGATCGCCTTGCAGAATCGAATTTGCAAAAGTGATTGGCGACGCCAAGTTTTCTACGAAATTATGAACATGTTCGCGGCCATATTCAGGCACCACACCACGATAAACTTGCGTAATTGGCTTAAGGACAACACCATCTACTACGTAATTCAACTGATACATCGGACGGTTGAATGATTCCCACGGATCATATTCGGTTGCTTCGCCTTTTGGCGTGCTGCAAGCAGTAGAGGCGGCAAGCAATGCAATGCTTGTTACCGTTACCAGCGTTTTACGAAAGAATGAAGTAGACATGGAAGACCCCTAAATAGAATATATCACTATACTCTATACTTGACTATTATGGTTAATTTAGTCTTTTCTTATAGCAAGTTTTTTGAGAAAAAATAACCAATGCGGTGGCAACATAACGTTTTTGCGTGACTGTTGCTAAAGCGCAACAAAGGATGCGTCCCTTGAGCCAGTCCAGCCTATCCAAACGTTTTGTGCATGCAAAACCGAGTGTTTCTTTTGAATTTTTCCCGCCTAAAACGGCTGAAATGGAGCAAAAACTCTGGGACACGGTAAAATTGCTTGAGCCGCTTGCGCCTAGTTTCGTTTCGGTGACCTATGGCGCGGGTGGAACGACGCGTGAACGAACCCATGCAACCGTAAAACGGTTGGTGCAAGAAACCAATATGAAACCTGCCGCGCATTTAACCTGCGTCAATGCCTCACGCGAAGAGGTTGATGAAGTGGCGAAAGGGTATTGGGAGGCGGGAGTTCGCCATATTGTTGCGTTGCGCGGTGACCCTGTGCAGGGTGCCGATGCGTATGTGCCACATCCACAAGGTTATCAATATTCCTACCAGCTCGTTGAGGGATTAAAGCGCATCGGTGATTTTGAAATTACGGTGGCGGCGTTTCCTGAAAAACATCCAGATTCAGACAGTTTTGAAGCCGATATTGATTATTTGAAACAAAAAATTGATGCAGGTGCCACGCGCGCTATCACGCAGTATTTTTTCGATGTGGAACATTATTTCCGCTATATCGAGCGCGTGCGTAAAGCAGGCATAACTATCCCGATTCTGCCAGGCATTTTGCCGGTATCCAACGTAGCGCAGGTGAAGAAATTTTCGGCGATGTGTGGCGCGTCGGTGCCTGACTGGTTGGCGCATGTGTTTGAAGGGTTGGACACCAATCCTGCCATGCGTAATTTGGTGGCGACCACCGTTGCCGCTGAACAATGTTACCGCCTGATGGAATTTGGCTGTGAAGAATTACATTTTTATACGCTCAACCGCGCTGATTTAGCGCAGGCGGTCTGTCACATGCTGGGCGTGCGCTCTGTGGGTGCTTGATTGCGTTCTTTGGTAATTTTCAAGCGGTAGGGTGATGCACCCAATGGTTTGTTTTCAATATTTAGTTTCGCAAAGATTTGATCTTGATTGAGTCCTAATGTTTCGCATATTTCCTCCAGCTTTGGCGACGTTGTGTTGCCTTTTTCTAAATTACCGATTGTGGTGGTGTAAAGCCCTACCTGCTTCCCCAAATCTTTTTGGAGTAAACCTAGTTTTTCTCGCCGCGTCTTTAGAATGCCACCTAATTTTACAGTTGCTTGCTTGAATGCCGCTTTGTTGGCTTCACGTTCGCTGGTTTTTTCTTCCGCTCTTTTATTCCAGCTTTCGGCGTGGAGTGGCATATATTCTTCTGGTTTCCAGCCTAGAAAATCCGCTATTTTTTCAAATTGTTTTTTGCTGCTTTTTCCCTGTGTAGACAATGGATTTCTTGCCTCCCTTTCCCAACGCCCAATGGTTGCATAATCAATATTTATGGGTTCAGGTAGCGCTGCTAATGCATTGTTGAAGGAATATCTATCATAGCCTTTTTCGCAACGTTTGCGAGCGAGTTCATAACCGAAGGGATGCTTGGACTTTGAGATATCGGTATAGGTCTGCATAAAAGTATCATCATGATATAAACCTAGTTTATTATAAGTTTCCAGCAACTTATGTAATGATGCTTCGAGCATAAATAATGCGCCAGTCTCAATAAAACGAATGGATGACGCGCTTTTGTAGCCTGATTTTGTGGCGGCTTCATCACGACTTAGTCCTTTGGAACGCTGTCCAGCCTTTTGTGGTTTTATCGCTTCAATGCGCGCCAGCCATAACGTGTCCGCAATGGGGTTTAATGCGGGCAAAGATTCTCTTTTAATATCAATTAAAATATCATTCTTGGTGTTTTTATCGGGCGTATCTAGATAATCCAATGGATCATTCACCATGCCTATTGGGGTTATCATCGTTCGTTTGCTGCGTGTCCCCTCTTCAGGGATACCATCAGGAAATTTCTGCATCAATTTTATGGATATATAACGGCGCAGAAATGGCCCCGCGTTAAATGCGCCGCTGAGTAATTGCGACATAACTGCCGGTGTTACTTTGCAATCACTGAGTGATACCTGCTCATCGCATTTTTTACCTTGATAAAGCAAGCCTGGGTAATCAAAAAATGTGACCGGTTTTTTATCTGTACGGTTATAATCCAGCTCGAGGAAACAAGCGAATGCTGTGAGTGATTCTGGCGTCTCATCAATCGCACCATTATGCTGATATTGTTTCTTCCAATAGGTTAAATATTTCTGTTTTTCTGCTGCATTTTCAGGAGATTTAAGTTTTGTTAGGGTGGCTGTAATTATCGTTTGGTCTGGTTCGTGACCCAGTGCCTTTTCCAGAAAAGTTCGGATATGCCCATCATCCAATAATTCGTCAATTTTGGGTGTATGTGTGGGTTGATAGATGGTTTTATGCCAATGGTTATAAACTCTTCTAAGGTTCCCATTGGTGTTATCAGCAAATTTAATCCCTGAATTTCGGTTTTTGTTGCCAACGTCTTGGGTTGCCTCCCCCGTGATAAGGCGATGGGCGTAATGACCAGAAATGGCAATATTATCTTGAAAATCCATGGTGTTGCACCGATGCTTTAGGATAAAATAA
>JAYTDB010000198.1:0-6953 GCA_043736135.1 Rickettsiales bacterium | reverse complement strand
GTACGGGCTTTGCCTATGACAATGTTAAACAGAAGCTCAAAGACCCGCATTATGTCGATGATTATTTGCCGCGCGTTGCCATGCACCAAGGTGAAACATGGAGTTGGCTTTCTGCTGTCACCAGCATCTTTGGTTCAGCGTCAGGCCTTTGGGCGCTCCCTATTCCCGGCTTAAATTACGGCGTGTCATTGGCAGGTCGCACATCCAGCATGCAAGATCGCAGCATTATGCTGCCCGGTTTGCAAGAAATGACATCAGGCGGCAAAACATCTTCTTATATGCGTATGCGCGAGGGGATGAGTTATTTATGCCATTACGCCACCTCCAATCCTGCTGAAACGCCTACGCAATTTGAATTCCTTTCTTACGCTCTACTCGCCCCCGTATTCAAAGACAAACTCACCGTTGAGCAAATTGAAAAATTCACCGAAGTGGTACATGCGGTGCGTGATCCTTTCTGGAAAGAAGGCGGCATTCCAAAAGCCGATCGCAAAACAGCGCTTGCGGCAATGCGTAGTGCATTTACGGGCGCTGGACTTGAGGTAACACTCATCAATCTGGGATTAAACCCAGGCAACATTGATTTCAATGCATTAAACGGTGCCATTGGTAAAATCGGCAACGTAGGTGTAGGAAAAACAGTTCATGCGGAACAGGTTGCTTATGGAAAAGCGCTCACCGAACGCCTCGCTGATTATGTGGAGCATGGTCTTATTTCAGAAGATCGCGCAGCATGGGCTAAGGAAGGTATCGAGCTGCGCAACCACGGCAAAGACCAACCAGCAACCTCGCCTGTCTTAAGTGCGCCTGCAGCACCAACGCTGGCAGTAGCAGAAGAATTACAACAAGAAGAAGCACCCAAATTTGCCACAGACAAACTGAAACAACCGAGCCGCACGATTGCCGCAACAGGGAATTTCAAAGACCGTGTAAGCAACACAGCCGGGGCGGCTTATGAGCCCATGCTTTAAAAACAATGCCGCGTAACTGATTATGGTCATGTATACCAACCATGCGCGTAATACTGGCATCGATTCGATGGAGTTTACATCTGTATCTAACGGCAACTTCAGCATCGTCTATGTTGATAGCCCCGCCAAAATTGAGCTAATTAAAGAACAGATGACAACACCCGATATGGGTCAGCAAATCATCGCCCACACATTGGTAAATGGTCGCCCCGCACTCATTATGCAAGGCCCACTATCAAAAGACGCGCTGCTTGCCAAGCTGCATGACCAAGGTGAACAGCTAACCGAAAACATCCCTTCAAAGAAAAAAAATCCGTGGGCAATTCGTGCAGGTCTTGGCTTTGCTGGACAAGGCTTACAATTAACAGCCAGCCTAATGAACCCAAAAAAGGGCGTTGACTGGCCATTATTGGTCTTCGCCACCACCAACCTGCTTGCCAACACCATCGCGCTTAGCTTTGGCGCACAAACGAAAGACGATACAAATCGCCTGCTTTTCCTAAAAGAAAAATATAGCGATAATCTGTCGCCGTTTACCGATGATAAATCAGAACTTCCCCGCCCTGGTGAAGATCGCTCCAGCCTGCATTATGACCACAAAGAACCCAAATTAAAAGAACGCGCCACCAATTTTATCTCTGAAAATTCCGTGACGATTGGTGAGGTGGCGCTGCGTTATTTAGGGGCATTCAGTCTGGCTTTCCCAGCGAACAAGTGGGGGGCAGCAAAAAAAGCCTTTAACGAAGGTGGATTCGAAGCGGGTTATTCTGCACATAGAAACCCTGACATGGTAGCGCACGCCGTAGGCATCACCAGCATGCTCGGAAAAACCATTGGGCTTGGCTCAAAAGTGCCCGATCCTTACGATCCGAAACCGCATGGCATGCTTGATAAATTCCGCGAAAAAGTACCCTTTAAATTAGGCGGCTGGATGGAAGCCGCCGGCTGGGCGACCATGGCCGCGCACATCCTAAAAAGCAAAAAACCTGGCAAGCCCTACGAAGCATCGCAAGTGTTAAGTGCCATCGGCTTTGCTATGTTCACCACCGCCTATATCATCCGCACACAAGCCCCGTATGGCAAAATGAAATTTGATATGGAGGAACTCAACGCCCATATCGTCGATACGCTGGCGCATTTGCCGCCTGATAAATTACCGCAACTGCTAGCGGATACTGCTGCTTCGGTGACCGAGCATTTCAAAGATAAAAACCTGAATTTTGGCGAGGTCTATACCCAATTAATTAGCGATCTATATCGTTACCACCATATTGCCATTAAAAACAATATGATAGATGATAAATCCCATACTATTGTGCAAGAAGCCATACCCGTGCAACCAATTCTGGATTTAGACAAAGATTTGACTAAAAAAGCCAGCTTCGCTGACCGTATCAACAAGCGCACCGCCGAAGAAGGGCAGGCAGCCGTCCGCGGCTAGCCAAAACCTGTATTTTTTCCTTGCATATCGCTCATTATTCCCCTATAAAGCCCTCCTCCTAAGCATGGTGTTTAGGAAATTCACAGATTGTTGCAGGCGGTTTAGCGGTGCTAAATCTCCATCCGGTGTTCATTTGAATACTAGCAGCAATCGAGGTTAAACCGGAAAAGGACTACACATTATGGCACTTCCCGCCTTTACTATGCGCGAGCTCATCGAAGCTGGCGTTCACTTCGGACACAAAACAAAACGTTGGAATCCGCGCATGGCGCCTTTCCTTTACGGCGTTCGTAACGACATTCACATCATCAACCTCGGCAAAACCGTTCCTATGTTGCAGCAAGCACTCACGACTGTTCGTGATACTGTATCGCAAAATGGTCGCGTATTGTTCGTAGGCACAAAACGTCAAGCATCAGCTCCAATCGCTGAAGCAGCAAAACGTTGCGGTCAATATTACATCAACCAACGCTGGTTGGGTGGTTTGCTCACCAACTGGAACACGATTCAAGTGTCTATCAAAACATTGCGTAAATTGGATGAGCAATTAAACTCAACTAACCAAGGCTTCACGAAAAAAGAATTGCTCTCTATGAGCCGTCAACGTGACAAACTGGAAGCATCACTCGGTGGTATTAAAGATATGGGCGGTCGCCCAGATTTAATCTTTGTTATCGATACAAACAAAGAAGACCTCGCGATTAAAGAAGCGCAAAAGCTTGGTATACCTATCGTTGCTATCGTTGATTCTAACTGCACAACTGAAGGCATCGACTACCCAATCCCAGGTAACGATGATTCAACTCGCGCTATCAACCTGTATTGCCAATTGATTTCTGACGCAGTGCTCGGTGGCTTGCAAGCGAGCATGGTATCACGCGGTGAAGATATGGGCGCACGTGCAAACGTGGCTGAAGTAATCGACATGGCGGCTGCAACCGAAGGCAAAGATGATGATTCATCTAAAGGCCGTGGTGGCAAGGGTCGTACGTCGGCTCCTGCTAAAAAAGCACCGACTGTTACCGTGAAAAAAACACCAGGCAAGAAATAGTATGATGACTGGATAACCGGATGACTGGATGACCAAAAAGACTTGGTAATCTGGTCATCTGGTAATCTGGTTATCATTTGATGACATCTAAAGAAGGAACATAATTATGACACAAGTAACTCCAGAACAAATCAAAGCCATTCGTGAAGCGACTGGCGCTGGCATGGCAGATTGCCGCAAAGCCCTTGTTGAAAATGAAGGCAACATGGAAGCAGCGACTGACTGGTTGCGCAAAAAAGGCCTTGCTTCAGCAGCTAAGAAATCAGGTCGCGTTGCGGCTGAAGGTTTGGTTGCAGTTGCGGTTGAAGGCACTAAAGGTGTAATCATCGAGCTCAACTCTGAGACCGATTTCGTATCACGCAATGAAAAATTCCAAGACCTCGTTCGCAACACGGCAGAACTCGCTGTGCGTCATTCTGTTGGCAACATCGATGAGCTAAAAAACCTGAAAGATGGTCACGGCAAAACGGTAGAAGAAAACGTACAAGCGGCGATTGGCGTTATCGGCGAAAACATGAACCTGCGCCGCTCGGCTATCTTGGGCGTGACAAAAGGTGTTGTAGCTAGCTACATCCACAGCGCAATCACACCTGGTATGGGCAAAATAGGTATTTTGGTTGCACTTGAATCAGAAGGCGACACTGCAAAGCTTGAAGCGCTTGGCAAACAAATTGCCATGCATATCGCTGCTGCAAAACCAGACGCACTTTCAACGGCTGATGTAGAAGCAGAAAACTTGGAACGCGAACGCGCTATTTTCCGCGAACAAGCACTTGCTTCTGGCAAGCCAGCTGAAGTTGTTGAGAAAATGGTCGAAGGCCGCATCCGCAAATACTACGAAGAAGTAGTATTGCTCGAACAGCTTTTCGTTATCGATGGCAAAACCAAAATCCGTGACGTAGTTGAAGCGGCAAGCAAAGAAATCGGTTCACCGGTTAAAGTGCTTGCTTTTGCAAGCTTCCGTTTAGGTGAAGGTGTTGAAAAAGTGGCGACTGATTTCGCCGCAGAAGTTGCGGCTGCATCAGGTGTTGCTGCTGCATAATAAAATAAAATCCCCGCCCTCAAAAGCGGGGATTTTTTTGAAGGCTGTCCATGAAAATTCCTTTCCGTCTGCCCAAAAAAATTGGCATTGCCCTAACTGCCCTTATCTTCTTAGTCTATTACCCAATCGGCATGGTGGTGGTGCAACGGATTGACGACAACACCAATATTGATACCACTACTTATGAAGCAAAAAGTGGCAATGGCAGCAAAGCTGTTGCCATGGCGATTGAGCTGGTGGATCGCGAAATCAATAAGAATCATTTTACCCCGAACGACCCGTTCTTTTATCCAGGCGCAGCGCTAACGCGTATGCCGGCATTCCAGCGCGGCATCATGTCCGCCGTTGCACGCTTTTCGATTGAGCTGAATGACCATCTGGGTCGCAGCCGTGGCTCGAGCCAATCAAATCCCGATTTACAAAAAGCAGCGGGTTTGCTGAACTACTCACCCACCGTGTGGATGTGGGATTTTTCTGTGTCATGGTTCCCTACCGCATCAAGCGAAAAACAATTTAATGAAGGCATCAAAGCCCTTAAGCGCTATAATGACCAAATCGGCACAGGCGAAACTACCTTTGAACGCCGCTCAGATAATTTGATACAAACGATTGACCGTATTGCCTCGGATTTAGGGTCGTCATCAGCGGCCATCGATAGCCATATTGTCGAACATGGCGCATTTGCATTTCATTCTTCTGCTGATCTATATTATTTCAACAAAGGCCGCATGTATGGCAGCTATATGTTGCTCAAAAGCCTAGAGCAAGATTTCGCCGCACTCATTGCTGAGCGTCAAATACAATCCGTGTGGGATGCCATGCTGGTCAGCCTCAAAGAAGGTGCGGAATCAGGGCACTTCCTTGTCATGAATGCGAATCCGAACAATTCCATCTTCGCTAACCACATGGCAAGCCAAGGATTCTACCTGCTCCGCGCACGCACGCAAATGCGTGAACTGACCAACATCCTGCTTAAATAAGACTTAACCTTTTTCTACTACTGTCTAACCATGAAAAAACATTCTGGCTTCACCCTTATTGAACTGTCGATTGTATTGGTTATCGTAGGCCTTATCGTTGGTGCGGTCATCATCGGCAAAGAGATGATAGAAACAGCAAAAATCCGCGCGCAGTTAAGCCAGATTGAACAAGTCAACACCAGCATCAATACTTTTAAGGGTAAATATAACTGCTACCCTGGTGATTGCGCTACCGCCGTCAGCTTCGGCCTTGGCACCAACACCAGCTGGCACAATGGCAATGGCGACCAAAAGCTCGACTATGGCTGTTTTATGAATAACATACCTTTGAGCAAAGAGAGCTTTAATTTCTATTCGCAATTATCACTTGCAGGCCTTATACAGGGGACTTTTGGGGCATATACAGGCCAAGCTTATGCAACTGGATGGGATGACAGTCTTGCCAAGACTAATTTCTTACTGGGGAAACTAAATGGCACTGTTTTAATTCCAACAGGTTTTGATAATACGGATGTTCGGTGCCCAAACCCAGCATGGGCTGCATCAGAACTACGCTACATCCGTACAGGTGGGCGTGGCTATGCTTTAGCGGGAATTCCTGTTGGACCAAACTATTATACCCAAAATTACCCCGTACCTGTACTCACGGTATTCGCAATGGACGCCAAGATTGATGACGGAATGCCACTCACAGGGAAAATTGGTGTAAGTCAGTACTATGATATAACCACGATTGCCGCTGCAGCCATTCCAGATTGGGGTGCTGGGGGTGGCTGTGTAACAGGCACAAACAGTTATTCATCTGCAACCGCCGCCACCACAAAATGCACACCTGTTTTCCTCTTCCAATATTAACCAACCCCTTGCATCCTCATAAAAACCATACTAATAATGGCAGCATGAAAACATCATCCGCACTCAAAAAAACCACCTCTCCAAAAACCAAAGCGAAACCGCTTTATAAGCGCGTTTTACTCAAAATATCAGGCGAAGCACTGATGGGCGACCAAGCCTACGGGCAAGACCCAAAAACGCTTGAGCGCATCTGCAAAGATATCAAACAAGCCGTCGATATGGGCGTTGAAGTCTGCCTCGTTGTCGGTGGTGGCAATATTTTTCGTGGTATCCAAGGTGCCGCAGCGGGCATGGAACGTGCCAGCGCCGATTACATGGGCATGTTGGCCACCGTGCTAAACGCACTCGCCATTCAAAACACGTTGGAGCGCATGAATATGGATACGCGCGTACTGTCTGCCATCAGCATGATGCAAATTGCCGAGCCGTATATTCGCCGCCGCGCGGAACGTCACATGGAACGTGGTCGCGTGGTGATTTTTGCGGCGGGCACGGGCAATCCATATTTTACAACCGACACCGCTGCCGCACTCCGCGCCAATGAGATGGGCTGTGACCTTCTCTTAAAAGGTACACAGGTAGACGGCGTCTATTCGGCTGACCCCAAAAAAGA
>JAYTDB010000197.1:0-8152 GCA_043736135.1 Rickettsiales bacterium | reverse complement strand
TTTGCCGATTTTTTGCCGCCTTCTAGGCTCATCCGTTCAAACAAAATTTCACCTAATTGTTTGGGGCTTGCCACGTTGAAAGACACGCCCGCAAGCGTCATGATTTCGCGTTCATACTCTTGCATCCGCGTGGCAAAATCAGACGACATGCCGCGCAATTTTGCGACGTCTACTTTGATGCCTGCACGCTCCATTCGTTCCACAACCGAAACAAGTGGTCGCTCGATAGTTTCATAAAGTGTCAGCAATTTTTCCGCCGCTAATTGTGGCTTCATCAGCTCCCATAAACGCAGGGTAATATCCGCATCTTCGGCAGCGTAGGCGGTGGCTTTATCAATTGCCACATCGTCAAAACGCAGGCGTTTTTTGCCAGTGCCTGTCACCTCATCAAAGTTGATATTTTTATGATGCAAATAACGCTCGGCAAGCTCGTCCATGCCTTGTCCGTGCGCGCCGGCATGTAGCGCATAAGAAATCAACATGGTGTCTTCAATTGGAAAAATATCGACGTCGTAATTACCCATCACCAGCATATCATATTTGATGTTGTGACCAATTTTTAAAACCGATGCATCTGCAAGCAGCGGCTTGATGAGCGCAATGGCGCGCGCTAATGCGATTTGATTGGTGGCAAGTGCAGATACTTGCGGAGTTGGATTAAATAAATCAACCGCTACGTTGCTTGCGCCATTTTCGGTGTCTTTATGTGCAAGCGGCACATAGCAAGCCTCGCCAGCTTCTACGCATAATGAAAATCCGACCAGTTCTGCTTGCAATGCTTGCAGCGAAGTTGTTTCGCAATCAAAGGCAAAGATGCCTTTTTTACTCGCTTTGGCAATCCACGCGGCAAGTTCATCCTCTGTGCGAACGGTAGTGTAGGTTCCCTCCCCATTAGGGGGAGGGTTAGGGTGGGGGCTTTTTTGCTCAATCTTCGGTGGATGCCCCCCTCCCGACCTCCCCCCTAATGGGGGAGGGGAAGAAAACTTTGCCACCAGCGATTTGAACCCTTGTGCTTGCAAGAAGATGGCGAGCTTTGCGCTATCTGGTTCGCGCACAAATAATTCATCCAGCGCTGGCAGGTTAGGCACTTTTTCTTCGAGCGTAATTAGTTGTCGTGATAGACGCGCTTGCTCGGCAAATTCAATCAAACTTTCGCGGCGTGTATTTTGTTTTATCTCAGACGCACGCGCGAGCAATGTGTCTAAATCACCAAATTGATTGATGAGTTCGGCGGCGGTTTAGGGGCCGATACCGGGTACGCCCGGCACGTTGTCCGAGCTGTCACCCATCAGCGATAACACATCGAGCACTTTCTCGGGTGGCACGCCAAATTTCTCGGTGACTTCGGCAACGCCAATATCTTTTTGTTTCATCGCATCGCGCATCATGATGCCGTCACCCACCAGCTGCATCAAATCTTTGTCGGACGACACGATGGTGACGGTATAGCCTTCTGCTTGTGCACGGCGCGCATAGGTGGCGATGATGTCATCCGCTTCGTAATCGGCAAGCTCAATGCTCGGCAGATTCATCGCGATGGTTGCTTCGCGGACGAGCGGAAATTGCGGAATCAAATCATCGGGCGCGGGCGGGCGATTGGCTTTGTAGCCATCATAAATGCGGTTGCGAAAGGTATGCCGACCGGCATCAAAAATCACGGCAATGTGCGTTGCCTGATGCCCTTCGAGCAGGCGATTGACCATGTTCACAAAGCCATAGACAGCGCCCACTGGCGTGCCTTGCGGGTTGGTCAGTGGTGGTAGCGAATGATAGGCGCGGAAAATAAACCCAGAGCCATCGATGAGATACAGTGATTTGGACATGGGGTAGGTTTAGCCCATGGATTTGCCTTTGTCAGCTACTTGATTTGCTATATAATCTTGTAGGAACCTTGCTTGTGTTGAAACCAACGCCTCAAGTGTTTCAACACCCTCAAACATTTTACGGTGCAATTCGCCCCGACCATGATTAGGATGTGCAATATCATAGTTGAAGCTATCTTTTTGCTCCCGCCCAATGTAAATCTCGAGCGTTAAGTCAATATCATCGAGCGCCTTTGTAATAGCCTCACCATATCTGCGGAGCTTGGGTTTTGATATAACATGACCATCCTTGGTTTCGGTTTCGATGCGTGAAACTGCGCCACTAATTTTGTCCAGTGCTGCCCTTAGGCGAAGACGCCCTTCCGTATGTAATTCAGATGTATAGACGGATTGGTTTTCGGCCCCTATCTTATCAAGCTGTAATAGAGGATTTGTTGGTTCGTCTCGTTGATGCGCTTCAAGATGTTCGAGCGGCCTCGCTAAGAATGCGAGTAACGCCCTCATGTTGGGTGAATCAAGTGCAACGCCATTATTTTTTCTGTGAACCATGCAAATACATTAGCTGAAAATTATTGATTTTTGGCTAATTTTGTCCAATTAGGGTTGCAAAATGGTGGGGTTTATAACAGTAAGCCCACTATTATCAAAAATGATGTTACTTGAATCCGATAATCTGTTAGATATTCATCTATTCCAATGCAATCAATCATTTATGGCAAAATCTAGCTCTCAATTCACCTGTCAGTCTTGTGGCGCAATCCATCCCAAATGGGCGGGCAAGTGCGATGCGTGCGGTGAATGGAACAGTATTTCTGAAGAATCACGGGATGCAACGCCTAAGGGGTTATCCCTCGGCAAGGGAAAAAAAGTCGAATTTGTGAACCTTGACGAGCATACGGAAGACGCTAAGCGGCGCTCGGTGGGCATTGGCGAATTGGATAGGGTTTTGGGCGGCGGCTTGGTTGCCGGTTCTGCGGTGCTTATTGGCGGTGACCCTGGCATTGGTAAATCTACGCTGTTGCTGCAAGCGGTGGTGCAAAGCGCCAAAAGTGGGATTAAATGCTGTTATATTTCAGGCGAGGAATCGGTTGCGCAGGTGAGTTTGCGGGCTAAACGGCTGGGGATGCAGAATCAGCAGGTTCAACTGGCGGCGGCAACGAATGTGCGCGATATTATTGCGACGCTGGATACGCCAAACTGTCCTGATTTGCTGGTAATTGACTCGGTGCAGACGATGTTCATCGATAATATTGAGGCAGCTCCTGGCACAGTGAGTCAGGTACGCGCTACGTCGCATGAGTTGATTAAATTAGCGAAAAAGCGTGGAATCACGCTGTTTTTAGTTGGGCATGTGACCAAAGATGGGCAAATTGCTGGCCCGCGCGTGCTGGAACATATGGTTGATACGGTGCTATATTTTGAAGGTGAGCGCGGTCATCCGTATCGTATTTTGCGCTCGGTTAAAAACCGTTTTGGCGGCACTGATGAAATCGGCGTGTTTGAGATGCGCGATGAGGGATTGAGTGAAGTCACCAACCCGTCAGCATTATTTTTATCGAATCGTGAATTCCCCGTGTCGGGGGCATGTGTGTTCGCTGGAATGGAAGGATCACGGCCACTTTTGGTCGAAATTCAGGCATTGGTTGCGCCATCTTATATGTCATCCCCGCGCCGCGCGGTGATTGGCTGGGATTCTAACCGCTTGGCGATGATTTTGGCGGTTCTGGAAACGCGCATGAATATTCGCTTTTCTGACAAAGAAGTGTATTTGAGTGTGGCGGGCGGTATTCGCATTAATGAACCCGCGGCAGATGTGGCGGTGGCTGCGGCTTTGCTGTCGGCGCTCTATGATATGCCGCTTCCTGAAGCATCGGTGTTTCTGGGTGAAATTGGCTTGTCGGGCGAAATTCGTGCGGTATCGCGGATGGATGCGCGTGCTAAGGAATCCGAGAAGCTGGGCTTTAAAAAAGCCTATTTACCGCATTTAAAGTCGCATAAAGGTTTGACGATAACGTTAAATGAGCTAGATAATGTGGCGACATTGGCACGAACGCTGTTTGGTGCTGCAAATAAGAAAAATACTGTGGCTGTATGATTGAAACAAATCTGAATTTATTTGATGCGGCGGTGCTCGGTGTTCTTGCCCTATCGTGTGTGCTGGCGTTTTTCCGTGGTTTCGTGCGCGAGATATTATCGCTTGGCGCGTGGATTGGTGCGGGCATTGTCACGCTGTATTATTTTCCACAAGTGGCAGAAGCCTTGCAGCCAAAATTTAAAAGTGCCGTCATTGCGGCGGGGTTTGCCACATTGGGGATTTATATCGCTGCGCTGATTGGTTTTTCTATCATCAATATGATTATTCTGAAATTTGTAAAATCAGGCTCAGATGTGGGATTGCTTGATAATTCATTAGGGCTGATTTTTGGTGCATTTCGTGGTACACTCCTCATTGGCATCGCCTTCTTCTTGATGACGATTGTGCTGCCTGAAGATGATTATCCGGTGTGGATAAAAAAATCCGTAAGCTTGCCGTTTGTCAAAGAAGCTGCAATTTTGGTCGCGAAAGTATCGCCCGCTTATTTGCGTGATATTTCAAGCTTGAAGAAAACTGTGAATAAAGACACTGCAGATTCGGATGATAAAAATGCGTGGGAACGCAGCAAAGATGCGGAAAGTGACGCTATGAAACGGATGAAAGAAAATTATGCACGATGAATCTGACTATATGATGGACGACCATTTTCATGAAGAATGTGGCGTTTTTGGCGTTTATAATAGCCCAGACGCTAGCGCTCACACAGCGCTAGGGCTGCATGCCCTGCAACATCGTGGGCAGGAAGCAGCGGGTATTACGTCGTTTGACGGCAAGCAGTTTTATTCGCACCGTGCGCTTGGATTGGTTGGAGATAATTTTAATTCGGCAGAGACGATTAAAAAATTGCCGGGCTATATGGCGATTGGTCACAACCGTTATTCAACATCGGGCGATACGCTGCTGCGTAACGTGCAGCCGCTTTATGGTGACTTTAGTTTTGGTGGCATGGCCGTTGCGCATAATGGCAACCTCACCAATGCGATGACGCTGCGTAAACAACTCATCGACGTGGGTTGTTTGTTCCAATCAACATCAGATACCGAAGTGATCGTGCATTTGATTGCGCTATCGAAGCAAAATTCGCTGGAAGATCGCCTGTATGACGCGCTGAAACGTATCGAAGGTGCTTATTCATTGGTGGTGATGAGCGATGATGTGCTCATTGGTGTGCGTGACCCGCTGGGTGTGCGTCCGCTAGTGATGGGTAAACTTGGCGATGCGCTGATGCTCGCATCAGAAACCTGTGCGCTGGATATCGTCGGTGCGGAATATGTGCGCGATGTGGAGCCAGGCGAAATCGTGATGATTACGAAATCAGGCATTCGTTCTATTCATCCATTCAAATCGGTTCCGAAACGATTCTGCATCTTTGAATATGTCTATTTTTCGCGTCCTGATTCATTGAGCGAAGGCTTGAATGTGTATGAAACGCGTCAGCGTATCGGTGCGCAGCTTGCTCGCGAAGGCGCGGTGGATGCCGATGTGGTCGTGCCAGTGCCAGATTCGGGGATTCCGGGTGCGATTGGTTACGCAAAAGAATCGGGCATCCCGTTTGAGCTTGGCATCATCCGCAATCATTATGTTGGCCGTACGTTTATTGAGCCGTCGGAACATGTGCGGAATTTGGGTGTGAAGTTGAAACATAACGGTAACCGTGCCGTGCTCGAAGGCAAGCGCGTGATTCTGGTCGATGATTCGATTGTTCGCGGTACAACCTCGAAGAAAATTGTCAACATGGTGCGTGAAGCGGGCGCGAAAGAAGTGCATATGCGCATCGCCAGCCCGCCTACGACGCATAGCTGTTTTTATGGTGTGGATACGCCTGAACGCAGCCAGCTGCTTGCGTCTAATCATACCATCCAAGAGATGGCGGATTTAATCAACGTCGATAGCCTTGCGTTTATTTCGATCAACGGGCTATATCGTGCGGTGAATAATATCGACCGCAACGCCGAAACCCCGCAATATTGCGATGCATGCTTCAGCGGTGATTACCCGATTCCCCTTACCGATTTCGACCATAGCGACAAGCCTAAAGATTTGTTCTCGGAAGTGGCATGAAATCCGTTGCGCTTGTAACTGGCGCATCACGCGGGATTGGCGAAGCGGTTGCCAAGCGTTTTGCGCGGGAGGGGATGCATATCATTGCCGTTGCCAAAAATGGCAAGTTGCTTGAAAAACTCGATGATGCGATAAAAGCAGAGGGCGGTAGCTGCACGATGGTGCAGCTTGACCTTGCCGAATTTCCGAAGATTGACGAGCTGGCGCAGATGATTGCGCAGCGTTACGGCAAGCTCGATGTGCTGGTGGGGAATGCGGCGGTGCTCGGTGAAATTTCGCCGATGCCGCATGGCGACCCTGTCGAGTGGCAGAAAACGATTGATATTAATCTCAACGCGAATTTTCACCTGATTCGCACGATGGATACGCTTTTGCGTGCGGCTCCTGCGGGGCGGGCTATTTTCGTGACGTCGGGCGTGGCTACGCGCATTTCGCCTTATTGGGGGGCGTATGCGGTGAGTAAAACGGCGCTAGATGCGTTGGTAAAAACCTACGCAGCGGAGAATGAGAAAACACCGTTGCGTATCAATCTGCTCGACCCTGGCCGCACGCGCACGCGGATGCGCGCGCAAGCTTTCCCCGGTGAAAACCCTGATACATTACCGACCCCCGAAAGCCTGACGGATCTGTTTGTGAAATTAGCATCAGCTGATATGATGGAAACAGGGCAAACTTTTAAGGCATACCAATAATGGAAAAGCTAATAGCCGCATCATTCAAATCTATCGGCTCGATATTCGCCCCTGGTATGCTAGGTGTGTTCGTATCGTGTTTGTTTACAACGTTTGTTGTGCTGGTCGGGTTTGTTTTTGTGGTGACGGTGGGGGCTGCAAGTTTCTCAGACTTAATCAGTGATGTGAAGCTTGCTTCGGCATTGCCGTGGTTTACTGGGCTTGGCGCAGGGCTGTTCGCCTATTTTCTGTTTCCGGGTATTATGCCAGTCATCGTCAATTTTTTTGATAGCAAAATTGCGCGGGTGATTGAGCAAAAAGATTATCCGACGGTACGCCCTATCTCGCCGCCATTCTGGCCAGAATTTTGGCATGATGCGCGGTTTACACTTTTGGCGGTTATCTTAAATATTTTGGTGATACCGCTCTATTTATTCCCAATTATTGGGCAAATCGCCTTCTTCGCTTTAAATGGTCATTTGCTCGGAAAAGAATTTTTTGTGATGGCAGCGCGTCGTTATATGCCACTAGAAGAGGCGTTGGCATTGCGCACGCAGCATGGCCGCACTATTTTTATTGGTGGCATTATTCTAACCGTTCTTGCCACGATTCCGCTGGTGAATTTGCTGGCGCCGTTTTGGGGAATCGCGGTGATGACGCATTTGTATCACGCGCTGAAAGCTACACCGAAAGCGGAAATTTTACTTCCGACTGATTAATTGCTGAATCAGTTCGGCATCGGCTTTTATCATATCGCGATTATGCATATTTTCAGGCTTTTCCCAAGCGATGGCAGCGTGTTCAACCGCTCGCGGCGTGCCCTGCCAATGGCGGCAGATATAGACGGGCATGAGTAAATGAAAGCCAAATTCGCTGACATAATCATGCGATAAAAACCAGAATGGCTCTAAGGTTTGTGGGTCTACGACAATATCGAGTTCTTCGTGTAATTCGCGGGCAAGTGCTGCTTCGGGGGATTCATCTTTTTCGACCTTGCCTCCCGGAAATTCCCATTTGCCGGCAAGGCGTTTACCTTCGGGGCGTTGGGCAATTAATATTTCGCCCTTTTCATTCACGAGTGCGGCGGCGACAACGAGTAAAATGCTCATGAACGATAGCTGCCGTTAATATCGATATAGCGGTGTGTGAGGTCACAGGTATAAACGATTCCGGATACGGAACCGATTCCGACATCAACCTCAATCGTAATGTCGCGACCTTTCATGTGGGCGTCGATGGAAGATTCAACATAGGTTGAATCGGCAGCGCCATTTTTTGCAACGCTCACGCCACCAATTTTGATCGAGAGTTTGTCGCGGTCGGCTTTTTCGCCTGCTTTGCCGACAGCCATGACGATGCGCCCCCAATTGGCGTCACCCGCTGCGATTGCGGTTTTTACCAAAGGTGAATTGGCGATGCTCATGCCGATGCGGCGTGCGGCGGCTTTATGTTCTGCGCCATTTACGGTGATGGTAATGAGCTTTTCGGCGCCTTCACCATCT
>JAYTDB010000196.1:0-4842 GCA_043736135.1 Rickettsiales bacterium | reverse complement strand
ATAAGGTAGAACATGATTATCCTGCTCTCCTTGCTGCATTTAATGAGCCAACACCAGAGAGTGGTGCCGCTAAGCTTGAATCGGGCGTTTCAGAAGTTGCAGTTCGATAATCCCGCTTTGTTCTTGAATCAACAGGCGTTCGGGTTTAGCTTAACTCCCCTTACGTTCATTATTCAGGAGATTCCCCATGACACAAGCCGCCCGCGCTGCAAGCGCTGCCTCACTTCAATTTACCTCACCGCTTTCACCTGCGTTCCAAGCCATCATGACGCCAGAGTTGCAAACATTCTTGGGCGAGCTAGTGGTGCGTTTTGAAGATCGCCGCGTAGATTTATTGGCAAAGCGTGTGGAACGCCAAAAGCGGATTGATGCGGGCGAATCACTCGATTTCCGTACGGATACGAAAGCGATTCGTGATGCGGCTTGGAAAGTTGCGCCGATTCCAGCGCCACTGCAAGATCGCCGCGTGGAAATCACAGGGCCTGTTGAGCGCAAGATGATTATCAACGCGCTGAATTCAGGCGCAAAAGTATTCATGGCGGATTTTGAAGATTCGCTGGCGCCGACATGGCAAGCGGTGATGGATGGTCAAATTAATTTGCGCGATTACGCGAATGGCAGCATTTCGTTCACCAGCCCAGAAGGCAAAGAATACAAGCTGAATGATAAAATTGCGACGTTGATTGTGCGTCCACGCGGTTGGCATTTACTGGAAAAACATGCGACCTATGCGGGTGCGCCGATTGCTGGCGCGTTTTTAGATTTTGCCGTGTATTTCATGACGAACGCAAAGACATTGCTTGACCGCGGCTACGGCCCGTATTTCTATTTACCTAAATTAGAAAGTGCCGAAGAAGCGGCACTCTGGGCGGATATTTTTCGCTTGGCAGAAGAAACAATCGGGCTTTCAAAAGGCACAATTAAAGCAACCGTGTTGATTGAAACGATTGTTGCAACATTCGAGATGGAAGAAATTCTGCACGCATTGCAAGATTATTGCGTGGGCCTGAATTGTGGCCGTTGGGATTATATTTTCAGCTTCATTAAAAAGTTCCACAAGCGGAATGATTTTGTATTGCCAGAGCGTTCGCAAGTAACGATGACCACACATTTCTTGCGTATGTATTCTAAGTTATTGATTCAAACCTGCCATAAGCGCGGCGCGTTTGCGATGGGTGGTATGAGCGCGTTTATCCCAGTGAAAAACGATGAAGCGGCGAATGATAAAGCATTTGCGATGGTGCGCGCCGATAAAGAACGCGAAGCGGGCGATGGGCATGATGGCACATGGGTCGCGCATCCTGGTCTTGTTCCGGTTGCGATGGAAGTGTTCAACCGTTTGATGCCAACACCGAACCAGCTGCATAATGCGGGTGAACAAGTGACGGTGACGGCAGCGGATTTACTCGCCATTCCACCAGGCACTATTACCGAAGCGGGATTGCGTAACAACATCAGCGTGTCGGTGCAATATTTGGCGAATTGGTTGGTGGGCAATGGCTGTGTGCCGATTTTCAATTTGATGGAAGATGCGGCAACTGCTGAGATTGCGCGTTCGCAAATCTGGCAATGGATTCATCATGATAAAGGTGTGCTGGATAATGGACACGCTATCACCGAATCACTTTATTTAGAGCTGCTTGATTCGGAGCTGGCGAAACTGCCAGCGAATGATTTGCCATATCAGAAGGCGAGTGAATTGCTGACGGAGCTGGTGACAAGCACTGAATTCTGCGAATTCCTGACGCTCCCAGGTTACGAGCGGTTGGTGTAAAACCACTAAGGGATGGACAAATAAAAAGGGGCTTGAAAAATCAAGCCCCTTTTTTGTAACTGGTATTAGAAACTAAAACAATTTATCAGCTGGGATTGAGTAGTTGACGATCAATGTTTCTGTTCCCGGATTTTTGGTATAGATGCTCGCGTTTGACATATGGTTGAACGCAAGACCTAAGCGGTGTTCATTTGGAAATTGATAAGCAAGCTCGATGCCTGAGCGGAATTCAATAGCACCGCCTAAATCTTTGCCATCGCCTTCAGCGTAAGCGCCGGCAGCAAAGTTTGGAATCAAATAGAGTTCATTTTCAATCAGTGGCACATCCCAGTTCAAGCCTGCATAACCATAAGCAGCACCTTCATTGGTTACGAAACCACCAACAACAGGGCGGATGCCGAAATCAAAATCTTTGAAGCGGTATTCGCCACCAAAAGATACGTCATTTTGGTCGCTATCCAGTACGTTGGTGTAACCAACATAACCAGTAACGTATGATTTGTGGTCCGTGTCCCCAGCCATCGCATTAAATGCAAATAGGCTAGCGCTTACGGTAACAGCAGATACTAAAGTGGAGAGCTTCATAAAAATATCCTAAAAAATGTGAGGGGCTATGACGTGTATTTTTCATAGCAGATAATTTCTTAAATTACAGTTAAAATCGGATGTTAATGGATGTATTTTTCTGTGAGCATTTTGAGCTGGTCCATCGCCTGCTGACCCAGTGTGCCAGCTGCACCGCGCATTTGATTGCCTAGGATAACGCCGAGTACATCAATATGTTTTTGAATGATCATATGATGGTCGGGGCGCACGGGCTCGCCGTAATTTCGGCAAAAGAGGTAGAGGTAATAGGCGATTTCTGAGGCGCGGCTATAGCCAAACGTGCCCGCCCGCGAATTCACTTCCAGCGCTAGCTCGGAAATTTCTTCAATGATGGATTTTGAGGGATTTTCTTGTTTGAGCAATACCAGCTGCACACGCATATCAGTAAGATTTTGCTTAATCCAGCCAAGTGAGGCATCGCTAATGGAATCAACTGCCGCCTGTGCTTGCGATAATACAGCGTCCGTAATGAGCGATTCCAATTTGGTGTTGATGCCGAGCTTGTATTTCAGTGAGAAATTCGGCAGCCATAAGCGTGGTATCTCTGCACTTTGCAGGGAACCCAGCACATCGCGCGGTTGCAGCTGCGGCTGCATTTTTCTTATTCTACGTTCGGATACACCTTCGGGAGGGGTTCCGCGCGCGCGGCGGTCTGGGCCAACAAAATCGGCAGCTAAAACAAATGGGCGAGGGTGCTCGATGATGCGCTGAATACGGTTGAAAATGGTTTTTGCGGTGAAAGGTTTTACTACAAATTCATTGATGCCGTAATCGCGAGCGAGGTAAACATCGGGCTTTTCAGAGCGACCCGTCAGCATTGATAACGGGTAAAACAGGATTGGGCGAATCAGGCGAACGGCGGATTTTTTTGAGTAATTTAATACCGTCTAATTGCTTGGTGTTCCACTCGGTGATGAGAAAATCATACGGCGCGTTTGATAGCATGCGATACGCTTCAATACCGCTGCTGGTAAGGTCTATATTTTTGAAGCCCATGTCTTGCAACATGGTGCGCAACACCTTGCCCAATTCAATATCAGGGTCGGCAAGTAAAATGCGATAGTTCTTAAGCGGGTTGATAGCCATGTGCGGAAATTAGTCATATTTTTTATTTTAGCAACCGTTATTTACTAACACTTCTTATTTTTTCAAAAGTGCGTAATCCGCCGAGTCCGAGCATGCCCATCAGCACAGTAAACAGTGCGTCCATATCAAATGCGGGGAGTTTGAGGTCGTTACCTGTATTGATTAAAGCGAAGGCTAAAATCGGTTGCACAATGAAATGATAAGCAAAAGCAACGCCGCATACCCAGCCGATAAAGGGTCGCCAACCGGCAACAAATAAATCGCTATGCGCGGCTTCGGTTTTGTTGATTTCATTTTGTGATTGGTCGGCGGATAATATGAGCCGCAACTCTTCTAAATCCTGCGTGCGCTCAAAACGCAGCAATTCTAGTTTTGCCTGCTCGCGTGCAGTCGGGTCGGGAATAATTTTATCCAACAGCTTTGATAGGGCGGGAATGATGTCTAATATAATGCTCATATTAAGCCTCTTTTTAACTCTACTTTTGCTTCAAACCTGCTTGGAATGGAGCCGCCTCGTAAAAGCATGTACTTCGTGTACACTTGCTTTTTCTCGGTTTCCATACCTTCGCGTTTTTTTGCAAAAGCGAGTTACCGAAGAGGCTATAATAAAGAGGCTATGAGCAGAAATAACGTCACGGAAGGGGTAAAGTTGAGAAATCTTTTGGGGATGACCCGATGACCAAAAAGGGTTTTCGTCATGCTGCGGGCTGCGTGAGCAGCAGCGCAGTATCCAGCTTTATAATGCTGAGATCCTGCTCGATTTCCGAAGGAAATCAGCAGGATGACGAGCGCTACTTATTTCCGCCCGCTCACGATATAATTAACACTTAAATCCTTGTCCCATCGCCATTGGAAGTTGCGTGGGTTCATCACCATACCCTTCATATCTGTGATGGCGATGGCGTGTTTTTCAATCTCTCCAACTAGCTCATGCGGCTTTAAAAATTTGCTCCATGTGTGCGTGCCAATCGGCAGCCAGCGCAGCACATATTCCGCGCCAATGATGGCTAGCGCGTAGGATTTTGCCGTGCGGTTGAGCGTGGACATGATGAGTAACCCGCCGGGTTTAACCAGTTTTGCTGTTGCTTCGATGAAGAGTGAAACGTCCGATACATGCTCAATAATTTCCAGCGCGAGCACCACGTCAAACGGTTCCGCGGTGAGTGCTTCTGCGGTGGTGCAGCGATAATCTATTTTTAGCCCCGATGTTTCCGCATGTGCTTGCGCCACGCGAATGTTTTTTTCGCCCGCATCAATGGCGGTGACGCTTGCCCCTAGCCTCGCAAACGGTTCGGCAATCAGCCCGCCGCCGCAGCCAATATCAAGAAGGCGTAGGTCGCTTTGTACGTTGAATCCCGACGCCTGAATTTGCTCTA
>JAYTDB010000195.1:0-1531 GCA_043736135.1 Rickettsiales bacterium | reverse complement strand
GTGCAAGTATTAGCGCAATTGAAAATGCTGCTAGGTTCAGGCTCAGGTATCAACACTGCGCTACTTATTGGCGGCGAATCTATGCCAAAACAATTGGCTGAACTCCGCGCGCGTCCACGTATCTTCGTAGGCACTCCAGGTCGTATCAATGACCATTTGGAGCGCGGCTCTTTGATGTTGCATGACACCAGCTTCTTGGTGCTTGATGAAACCGATCGCATGCTTGATATGGGCTTTGGCCCACAGCTCGACAGAATTTTCAAATTCTTGCCAGCTGTTCGTCAAACATTGATGTTCTCGGCAACGTTGCCAGATAACATCGTGAAAATTTCGAAGAACTTCATGAAAGATCCAGTTCGCGTATCAGTAGGCAATTCCAACGTAGCTGCGCCAAAAATCAAACAAGAAAATATCGAAGTGTCTGATAACAGCAAATATGATGTGCTGCTTGAGCAGCTGGAAAAACGTGATGGTTCGGTGATTATTTTCGTAAAAACGAAATTCGGTGCGGATAAAATGGCAAAACGCCTGCGTACAGCCAAACACACGGCTGATGCGATCCACGGCGATTTACGTCAGAACAAACGTGACTATGTGATCAAACAATTCCGTGATTGCAAATTCCGTATTCTCGTGGCGACGGACATTGCAGCACGTGGCCTTGATATTCCGCATATCGCACATGTCATCAACTATGATTTACCACAAGTAGCTGAAGATTATATTCACCGTATCGGTCGTACCGCGCGTGCGGATGCTGAAGGGCATGCACTCAATTTAATCGGCGGTGAAGATCGCGCTAAATGGCGTGCCATTCAACATTTGCTGAACCCTAGCGAACACCCCCGCCCTAAATTTGAAGAGCAGCGCGGTGGCCGTCCAGGTGGTAATGGTGGTAATAGTGCTAATAAAAGCGGCGCACGTCGTCCGTTCCGCACAGGTGGCCGTCCACAAGGTGCAGGCGCAGGTGCACCACAAGGTCAAGGCGCAAAACGCCCTCACCGTGGCCAACGCCCGCAAGCTAAAAGCGCATAACGCGTAAGATGAATAGACTGCTTTAGAAACTCGCTGCAGTGAGAAAAGCGCACAGCGATGGAGTCCGAGAAAATAAGTGTACAATTAAGTACATGACATTTTTGAGGGAGGCTTCATCGCAAGTGGATTTTCTCACTGCAGATAGGGTTTATGAAGTAGTCTGATAATTTGCTCATCTTCTTCGCTAGCAATCTCTGCTTTGGCAGAAACCAGCGGGGGAGTAATGAGCGGCTTCTTACCGATGGTATCCGCAAGCAATTGCGGATTTTTTTTGAGCGCATCATAATCAATCACGGTGATATGTTGTTCGTATTTTAAAATACGCGCCAGCATCAGCTCATAAAGCTTCACCTGTTTTTCAAGCAAATCCATAGGCGCATCCACCAGACCGCGCAACTCTGGCCAAAAGGGTTTCCCACTCGGCAAATCACCTCGGCTAATCGGTAATTGCAACCGCCGCCATGAGCGAATCACCGGCAGCGGATGGCGAATGATG
>JAYTDB010000194.1:0-3230 GCA_043736135.1 Rickettsiales bacterium | reverse complement strand
GCGCAAGCTCCACAGCCGACGCACTTTTGCAGGTCAATGACCATACCGTATTTAGGCATTTTTATCTCCTAGTGAATTTGTGCGTCCGGGAATCAAACTGATTTCCTGATGCCGCCACTTTCAGGCGGTGAGGTGACATTCGCTATGGTGGTGGGCGGCGTAGTGCGTGGCGTAATGGTTGGCGCGGTGGTGATGTTTGCGGTTTATTTGTTTGTGCCGTTTACGCTTTATCACCCGTGGGTTGGCCTGTATCATGTGATTTCCGCTTGCGTGATGCTGGCGCTGCTCGGTGTTCTCACAGGTGTATGGTCACAAAGTTTTGATCAGCTTTCGGCGATTACCAACTATATCATTACGCCGTTATCGTTTCTGTCGGGCACGTTTTATTCCATCAAAAATCTGCCCGAATTTTGGTATCACGTCTGCCATTTCAATCCGTTTTTCTATATGATTGATGGCTTCCGTTATGCGCTGACCGACCATACCGACGGCACCATTGAAACCGGCATTTTTGTTATGCTCGGCATCAATGTGGTGCTGTGGTTAGGTACGTTGTATCTCTTCAAAAAAGGCACGCGCCTGAAAAGCTAGGCGATGCCCTGATTTTTTCCACCGATAGCAGGTGTGGTTTCACCCGCGTCAATAGATGCATGCGGCGGCGACCCAATAATGACTGGATGTGGCGCTGGAGGCATGACAGGGCGCGGAGCTATAGTCGGTGGCGATCCAATGATGACTCTAGGTGGTGTAGGGGGCATAACGGGGCTTAATGTAGGCTGCCCCGCAGATGTATTGGTGGTAACGGCTGCTTGTTGATTAGCCGTGCTCTCAATAGATAGAACATCTGGCGTTGTTCCCCACGGTGTATCGAGAGGATTGATTTTGCTGTCTACTTCGCCGATGGTTGCTTTAGCGCTCTCAGCGACTGACTTTGCGACAGCTGGTGTTATCACGTGATGTTTTAGGTTCTTTGCATGATCTGCTTCGCCCGGCTTTGCTTCTACAAGTCCACCAGCTGCTAAAGTTGCGCCTGCTAGCAGTGACGGGATGAATTTATTACTCATAGGACTCCTTATAAGTTGGTTGAACGTTCATTATAGCAAAATTAAGCGAGAATTTAGTATGAAGCTTTTGTGAAATTAGCGTTTGTAGGAAATTATCGGTTGAAGGCTAGGCCATTATTTTCTTTCGGCTTCGGCGGAAGCGTATCGCTAGGTTTGAAGCCGTAGGCAGCAGTTTCTTTATATAATTTGTCGCCAAACTCGTTCGGACTTTCAGTTGCAGGATTTGTGTTTTGCTGCGTTGTTTTTGCAGGTGCATCTTGTGGCTGTGGCGTTGCCGTTGGCTCAGCCTTCGCAGGCGCGGACGATGAGCCTTTAAAGCCTTCCATCATGGTATCAAAAAAGCTGCTGATTGCGCCTTGCGCTGGCTTAGCTGCACTTTCTGCCAAATCAAAGCGTGCTTTGCCTAATTTAAAGCCAGCAAGTTCTGCTTCGCGGATGGCACCCAATACCACCTCAGCATCAACGCCTTTGGCTGCGGCTTCTTTCAGAAGCTGAGCTTTTGCCGCTTTCATCTCTGCAGTCTCCGCGTCATGCTGGCCTGTGCCCGCCCAGGCCAGATTACTTTCTTTCATTACCAAATCCGCAAAGCTAGGCAGGGTTGGCACGATTTGTTTATCTTCTGCGGCAACCTCTTTGGTGGCTTGCCTGTGAGCAAACTCAATAACGTGTTCGATCATTTCTGCGGGAGCATATGTACTCTCCGCCAGCTTTGTAGCTTTGGCTCGGAATAGGTCTGCATCATGATCGGTTGCTTTTCGTAAATTTGCATATCCGCCTTTGGTGAGTGGGCCGTCATGCGTAATTTCAGCGCCATGTTTTTCGCGTAGATACTCCTTAGAGCTTGCGAGCATTTTTTTAAATTCATCGGTATTTTCCACCGCCATCCACTGTGTCTCTGTGTAGTCGGGATGGGGTTTTTTATGCGCAGCAGCGTCGAGTAAAATTTGTCGTGCAACATCATCTCGGCCAATGCCCGCATCAACTGGCTGGCTATTTATCTGATTAAAGATATCTTTGCGCCCTTCTTGGTAGATGATGAATTGAGCGTTTTCTGGGTCTTTGTTCGGCTTTATAAGAATCGCCTTGCTCGTTTCGCCGATTTCTTCTGCGCTAAACAGATCGCCAGCAAGATCTTTCATGCGCTCTGCGGATAATTGCATACGCATATTTTTTTCTCCAGCTGCAACAAGTGCGAGTTCTTCACCAGAACGTCTAATGCTGATACCGTTGCGTACATTTGCTGGGGCATTATGATATTCATCACCAACGGTAGCGGTAAATTTATGGTAGTTTGTGTGCGAATTATTTTCGCTATAGGCTTCTAGTGCTTTATAAATATCGCTGCCAGATTTTATGGTACTTGGCGCATTATGTTGCAACCCAATCAAATGCAATGTGACGGCCGCTTGCAAATCTTTAGGTGTTTTTTGCAGCATCGAGCCGTAGGTGTTTTCGACATGTTGTTCGCTCGTTTTTAACTCATGGTTTAGCAAAACATCTGATTGGGTTTTAGTGATGCTGATTTCGCCGCTCAATACCTTGTCATAATCTGGTGCATTGGTGCCTAAGATTGCATTCCATTTTTTTCTGTCTTCTGTGTGGTCAATATTACCGTCTTTGTCGCGTTTGCGGAAGGATTCCATGTTGTAGCCAGTGCCAACCGTTTGCCAGCCAGCGCCATCATCATAGCTTGTTTCTTTGTAGCCTTCCACTCGGCTCACATAGCTTACTAATGCAGCATCAAATTTTTTGCGGTCTTCGGAGTTATCTAAATCAAGCCCAATAAGGCTATAGCCAAATTGCTTGGCCTTATTCTGGCTGGCTTTACTGATTGATACGCCTTTGGGTTGTTCGGAATTATTGGCCATGGTTCCCCTAATTTATCCCCTATTTTACCGCCATTTGATTAATATTGGTTAAATAAATGGTTGCTATAGGCTGAAGAAAGCCAAAAAATAGTACCAAACCGTTGACTGGGCGCAGAAAAACAACGATAAACAACGCTTTCCCATTTGAGGGCAATAATGTCTGCTTTGCTGCCAGTTTATCGGCGTTCTGCCATTGCGATTGATCGAGGCGAGGGGTGTCACCTTTTCGCACCCGACGGCACGCGCTATTTAGATTTTGCGGCGGGGATTGCGGTGAACGCGCTTGGCCATTCACATC
>JAYTDB010000193.1:0-1956 GCA_043736135.1 Rickettsiales bacterium | reverse complement strand
GCCATCACCAACTGCCTGAATTTTGGCAACCCGCAAAAGCCTGAGATTATGGGGCAGATTGTCGGTTGCTTGGACGGCATGGCACAAGCCTGCAAAGCCCTCAATTACCCGATTATTTCTGGCAACGTATCGCTTTATAACGAAACCAACGGTAAAGGCGTGCAACCGACGCCCGCGATTGGCGGCGTGGGTATTTTGCGCGATTTGAGCAAACATGTGGGCAATAGCTTTACCCGCGCAGGCTTGGACATCATCTTGCTTGGCGAAACCAAAGGGCATCTCGGACAATCGCTCTATTTGCGCGAAGTTTTAGGCCGTGAAGAAGGCCCACCGCCGCCTGTTGATTTGAACGCGGAAAAACGCCACGGCGATTTTGTTCGCGAACTGATTCATAATGGGAAAATTGTTGCCTGCCACGATGTGTCTGACGGCGGCTTGCTCGTCGCCCTCGCTGAGATGGGTTACAAAAACGGCATCGGCGCAAAACTGGAAACGACTGGCGATATGGCTTACTGGTTTGGTGAAGACCAAGCACGTTACGTCCTCGCGGTGGATAGCAGTCAAACAGCTGGCATTCTGGCGACCGCAACATCGAGAAAATTGCCGATTTGCAAGCTGGGTATCACGCAAGACAGCACGCTTGCGTGTGGCGATGAAGCGATTAAAATCAGCGACTTAATTCAAACACATGAAGCATGGCTTCAGGAGTATATGGCATGAACAATATCACACAAGCAATGGAATCAATCTATGAGTCCATCAATAATGAGAATGAAGAAATTGATGCGCGCATCATCACCTTAAAAATTGCGCTTTATGCACAAGGCGCCAAGTCTGTTGAAGTTGACCCATCACGTCTTGCCCAGCCGAATCGCGAGGGACGGAAATTGTTGCAGTCTTATTTTAAAAAGCGTGGCGTCAGCGTTATTTTCTCGTCATCCTGCTGATTTGTTTGCAAATCGAGCAGGATCTCAGCATTATTGAAATGGATACTGCGCTCACGCTATGCGTGCCGCAGTATGACGGCGCGGAAATAAACGAAGCCATTAATCATTTATTAAACCTGCCCTGCTAGTGTAAAATCTGGAACGTATCCCATCTCTTTTGCAAAAAGGCAGCACCATGAATATTACCCTATCAAAAAAAATCCCGCTCGCTATCACCCTAGCATCTTTTATCACCAGCGGCACGCTAACGTATGTATCCATACACAACATATCGAATAATATGATTGTTGAAACCAGTAAGCAGCTTAGCATCGCACTTGAGCAAAGAATATCAGCAGTCAACACTCTCATGATGCAAATAACCGCTGATTTACATGCCATTGCTGATAACCCATGGACATTGAATGCGCTGAAAGAATATGATGCGGCGTGGAACGAACTCGGGGGCAACCAAGAAGAATATTTGCATAAGGCTTATATCAGCGAAAACCCAAATGAATTAGGCAAAAAAAACGATCTAATGTCAGCCAGCGATGGATCAGCCTATAGCAAAATACACGCAAAAAACCATCCCTACCTCAACAAATTTCTGACCGAACATGGCTATTATGATGTGTTTTTGGTGAATAAAAATGGCGATGTGGTTTACACCGTGTTTAAAGAACTTGATTTCGCAACCAACTTACTAAACGGCGAATGGAAAGATACGGATTTAGGAAAATTATTCAAAACCATCATGGCGCAAAAAAGCGCAAATGAAGTTTCATTTGTTGATTTTTCGCCTTATGCGCCAAGCAACAACGTACCGGCTGGTTTCATGGGCCGCCCGATTGAAGACGGCAAAGGTAACTACGTAGGTGCGCTGATTTATCAAATGCCGATTGGCAAAATCAATGACCTGTTTACTAAGTTTGGCGATAGAAGCGAAACAGGCCGCGTTATGCTCGTGGGCACTGATAAACTTCTGCGTAACGATGTGCGCTTTGCAAAAGAATCCACTATTTTAAAG
>JAYTDB010000192.1:0-2418 GCA_043736135.1 Rickettsiales bacterium | reverse complement strand
ATTTTTCGTTTGTTTGTTAGAGAAATCTCATTATGTTGTTCTTCTTTTCTGGTTATCCAGTCATCTAATCATCTGGTCATTTCACTATGTCTTCTGCTGCTGAACGTCTCGCTTCTCAAATGAATATGGGGGTTTTCTCCCGTGCTACAGACCTCAAAAAACGCTTGTGGTTTGTTGTGATGGCTCTCATCGTTTACCGTATTGGCGCGCATGTGCCGGTACCGGGTATCGACCCTCATATTATGGAAGAGATTTTCCTCAAGCATCAAGGTGGCGTACTCGGCATGTTCAACATGCTCTCAGGTGGCGCACTGGGGCGTATGACTATTTTCGCACTTGCCGTGATGCCGTATATCTCGGCGTCGATTATCGTGCAAATTCTTTCTTTTGCATTGCCGTCATTGGCGACATTGAAAAAAGAAGGCGAGGCGGGGCGTCGCAAAATCAATCAATATACGCGCTATGGCACTGTGGTGCTAGCTGCGTTTCAAGGTTACGGCATCGCTGTGGGCTTGGAAGGCATGACGGGCGCTCGCGGCTCTGCGGTGATGGACCCGGGCTTATTTTTTCGCTTTACATCGACGGTGACGCTGGTTGGCGGCACGATGTTCCTGATGTGGCTCGGTGAACAAATTACCGCGCGTGGTATCGGCAACGGCATCTCTATGATCATCTTTACGGGTATCGTTGCGGGTTTGCCAAAGGCGATTGGTCAAACTTTTGAGCTCGGTCGCACAGGGGTGATGTCAACGCCGTTTATTCTGTTTATTTTGACTGCTGTTATCATGCTGATTGCTTTGATCGTGTTTGTTGAGCGTGCGCAGCGCCGCTTGTTGATTCAATATCCAAAGCGTCAAGTGGGCAATAAAATGTATGGTGGCGATAGCAACTATATGCCGCTGAAAATTAACACTGCTGGTGTAATCCCACCGATTTTCGCAAGTTCGCTTTTGCTATTCCCGCTCACGATTGCTAGCTTTAATTCTGCGTCTGGCCCTGAGTGGCTGCGCGTTGCAAGCAGCTATTTGGCGCACGGGCAACCGCTTTATATCGCGATGTATATTGGCCTGATTGTGTTCTTCACCTTCTTCTATACGTCGATCATGTTTAATCCTCAGGAAAATGCGGATAATCTGAAGAAAAATGGTGGCTTTATTGCGGGTATTCGCCCAGGTCAGCAAACAGCGGATTACTTTGATTATGTGCTCACGCGCCTGACGGTTTTGGGTGCTGCGTATCTTGCTTTTGTTTGTGTGCTGCCAGAGATTTTTGTATCCAAATACGCGGTTCCTTTCCAGCTAGGCGGAACGGGGTTGTTGATTGTGGTGAACGTAACCATTGATTTTGTGACCCAAGTGCAATCGCATTTATTTGCCCATCAATATGAAGGGCTGATCAAGAAAGCGAAGCTGAAAGGCAAAAAGAAATGAATTTGATTTTGTTGGGCCCTCCAGGTGCGGGTAAAGGCACGCAAGCGCAAACTCTCAGCACCGAATACGGTCTGGCAAAATTATCGACGGGTGACATGTTGCGTGCAGCGGTCGCTTCTGGTAGCGAGCTTGGCCTAATGGCAAAAGATATTATGGCGCGTGGTGCTTTGGTTCCTGACGAAATTATGATTAACTTGATTCGTGAGCGTATTCGCGAAGCGGATTGCGCCAAAGGTTTCATCCTTGATGGCTTCCCACGCACAGAAGGGCAGGCGGAAGCGCTGGATGCCATGCTCGCTGCTGAAGGCAAGACACTAAATCACGTGATTGAGCTTAAGGTGGATGATGCGAAGCTTACGGAGCGTATTACAGGCCGTTTCTCGTGCAAAAAATGTGGCGCGGGTTACCATGACAGCTTCAAACAGCCTAAAAAAGCAGGCGTGTGTGATGAATGTGGCTCGATTGACTTTGTTCGTCGCGAAGATGACAAGGCTGAGACGGTTAAGAAGCGTTTGGACGCTTACCACGCGCAAACGGCGCCATTGTTGCCGTACTATGCGCAAAGTGGCGTTTTGACGACGGTAGACGGCATGGCGGACATCGATGTGGTGGCCGGTATGATACATAGGATTTTGGGGTAGGAATAAAAAATTGTATAAATTGCCAAGAAAGCGGTTGACGCAGGCGCAATTATCACTATTATTCCCATCCCTCAAACAGGTTTTTTTGCTAACATATTCAATTTAGAGGTTTTTTGTGGCTCGTATTGCTGGTGTAAATATTCCGACTGCTAAGCGTATTGATATTGCGCTTACTTATATTCATGGTATCGGCCATGTAAAATCGGCTGAGATCTGCCAAAAAGCAGGTATTGAGCCTACAAGTCGCGTGCATAAGCTGGCGGAAACGGACATCATCCGTATTCGCGAGATTATTGACCGTGATTATATGGTGGAAGGTGATTTGCGCCGCGAAGTGTCGATGAACA
>JAYTDB010000191.1:0-3042 GCA_043736135.1 Rickettsiales bacterium | reverse complement strand
AGTTTGCTTTTTTCTCGCCATCTTTGCCAATACCGAATTCACCGGTCACCACGCCAACCACACGCTTATCTTCAATCAACACATCCGCAGCTGGAAAACCGGGGAAAATTTCTACACCCAAAGCTTCGGCTTGCTTGCCTAGCCAACGGCACAGATTCGCAAGGCTAACAATATAATTTCCTTCATTATGCATATCAGGCGGTGTCGGCAGCTTGGTCGCCTTCTTCGCCGATAGCAGCATAAAACTATCATGCTTCACAGGATTGGTCAGCGGTGAATCCAACTCTCGCCAATTGGGCAATAATTCTTCCAGCGCGCGCAGTTCAAACACCGCACCTGCTAAAATATGTGCGCCCACTTCCGCACCTTTTTCTAGCACACAGACGCGTGTTTCGCTGGATAATTGCTTCAGGCGAATCGCCGCCGACAAGCCAGCAACACCCGCCCCCACAATCACTACATCATACTCCATGCCTTCACTCATGCGTCTTCCTCGTCATTCTGCTGATTGCAATGCAATCGAGCAGGATCTCAGTATTATTAAAATGGATACTGCTCGATTCACTCTGTGAATCAGCAGTATGACGGAAAACTTTACAACTCCGCTGACAACCATCATAATATGAATATGGATAATAAAGCGTTACTAAAATGGCAAATCGATATGGGAGCGGACGAGGCAATTGCCGATGCGCCACGCAACTACTTTGCCCAACCGGCGCCGATTATCGCGATACCGACGGCCGCTAACGACGTTGCCGCACCGCAGCAAATCGCAGCCATGCAACAACATCCTGCCATTGCCTCCGCCAGCGCCCGCAGCTTGGTGGATGCCATAACCAACCTTGACGAGCTGGAAAAAGCCGTGCGCGAATTTGACGGTTGTGGACTCAAAAAAACCGCAAGCCATACCGTATTTGCCTGCGGTAACCTTGCCGCAAATATCATGGTGCTTGCCGATGCACCTGCCGCCGAAGATGACCGTAGCGGTGTCCCCTTTAGCGGCGAGAGCGGGCAATTGCTTGATAAGATGCTCGCCAGCATCGGGCTGAACCGTGGCAATTGCTACATCACCAATAGCGTATTCTGGCGCCCGCCAGGTAACCGCCCGCCAAGCCCACAAGAAGTCTCTATTTGTTTGCCGTTCGTTGAAAAACACATCGCGCTTATTGCGCCAAAACTACTCATTCTCGTTGGCGGAACGGCCTGTCAGGCCATACTAAACCGCGAGGAAACCATCTCGCGTTTGCGCGGGAAAAACTACAGCTATCAGAACGCATATTTGCCCGCCCCACTTCCCGCGATGGTGACCTACCATCCTTCGTTTCTGCTCAAACAGCCGACGCAAAAGCGCGCTGCATGGCAAGATTTGCTGCAAATCAAGGCATTTATCGAGGCTCAAGCTATTGAAATCTAGGTGTTTTAGGCCAAAAACGGCTTTAACGCTTGCCTGCCAGCGTTTTTTCCGCTAGGTTCCGCCACCTATGAAGAAAAGTAGTCGAAAAGATCGCTTTTGGGTAGGGCTGGCAACGTTTGCGTTGCTTTTTACGATAATCAGCCTCCCACAACTTGTTATAAGTTGGTTTAGCGCACCGAACACCAAAGAAGCTGTTGCTATACCTGCAGCAAGCTCTGGGCTGTCTATATTTTCTTTTAAACATGACCTGAAAAACCCGCTCTCTGCCGCCGATGCTAACTATTACAAGCAAGCCTTCGCCGCACAAAAAGCGAATGATTGGCACGCAGCGGATGACGCATTGGCAAAAGTGCAAAACCGCCTCATTGAGGGTTACGTACTCAAAGAGCGTTATTTGCAACGGAATTATGACACCAGCGCCTTTGAAATAGAAGCATGGCTCGCACAATATTTTGAACTACCGCAAGCATACGAGGTCTATAATCTCGGGCGAGCAAAATTCCCGCAAACCATCAGCAAATTGCAGCCGATTACCAAACCAACTATGGTCACGGTAATGGGCGATGATAACGGCCTTGCAAGCTCATTTGCTGGCTCAAAACATTTCACCACATGGAATAATGCAATCGCCGCTTATGCTAAAAAAGATTACGCCAAAACGGCAGACTTGCTAGAAGATATGCTGAAAGATAGCGACACGCTCTCGCCGTGGAAACGCTCTGCCGCTGGTTACTGGGCATGGCGCGCTTATGATGCGATGGGACAAAAAGATAAAGCCCGCACAAGCCTTGAAATTGCTGCCAATGAGCCACAAAGTTTCTACGGCATTCTTGCTGCCAATCAACTAAAAAAGAATGTGCCGCTGGTGGAAAATGATTTGTCATTTAGCGCTGCGGAAATTGAGTCGCTTGAGAAAAAACCAACCGTTTTACATGCACTCGCTTTATCACAAGCTGGACGCCAAGATTTGGCCGAACAAGAATTGCGCGCGGGCTATATTACGATGAGCGCGATTGAGCGTCCAATGGTGTTGAAGTTGGCAAGCCGCATGTCGCTCCCTGCCCTGCAAATTGCACTCGCCAAGCGTTTTGAAACAGCTGACAATACCGTTGATAGCGCAAAATTCCCGATTCCAGATTGGGAACCCGTGGGCGGTTTCAGCGTTGACCCCGCATTGATTTACGCACTAGTGCGCCAAGAATCCGGCTTCCGAGCAGGTGCACTCAGCCCCGCTGGTGCAACTGGATTAATGCAGCTGATGCCAACCACCGCGCAGATGATGAACAAGCATTTGGGCGACAGCATGGCGGGCATTGATGAAGCATCGCGCAACGTCACGTTGGGGCAAAATTATGTGCGCCACCTGCTGAATAATCCACTAGTGGATAATAACGTCATTTTCATGCTCACTGCCTATAATGCGGGTATCGGACGTTTGCAGACGTGGAAAAGCTCTATTGATTATCAAAATGATCCGTTGCTATTTATTGAGCAAATGCCTTACGCCGAAACCCGCCATTATGTGATGCAGGTGATGACCAACTACTGGCTGTATAGCAAGCTATTAGGGGTTAAAAACCCTACCCTCGCCTCGCTTGCGAATCTGGAATGGCCAGTTTATAATA
>JAYTDB010000190.1:0-3082 GCA_043736135.1 Rickettsiales bacterium | reverse complement strand
CGGACGATTTTATTGATCGTCCGCACTGGCCGTCAGATGTTGCACGAAATGGGGCGTGAACCGACGCCAGAAGAATTGGCAGAACGTTTGGTTATGCCGCTCGACAAAGTCCGTAAAGTGATGAAAATCGCCAAAGAACCTGTGTCTTTAGAAACGCCGATTGGTGACGAAGAAGATTCGCATTTGGGCGATTTCATTGAAGATAAAAACGCCGTATTGCCGCTCGATGCTGCGATTCAAAGCAACTTGCGTGAAACGACTACACGCATTTTATCATCACTCACTCCACGTGAAGAGCGTGTACTGCGTATGCGCTTCGGTATCGTCATGAATACCGATCACACGTTGGAAGAAGTAGGGCAACAATTCTCGGTGACACGTGAACGTATTCGTCAGATTGAAGCCAAGGCGCTTCGCAAACTCAAACACCCTTCGCGTTCACGCAAACTTCGGAGTTTCTTGGATTATTAGTTAAGGGATATACTATGGAAGAACTAGGAATTCCAGAAAATGAATTAAGAGAGCTTGTTACCCAAAAGGTTTTTGCTTTTGAACAAGCAACTAAGGGGGCTAAAAAGGTGGGCAAGGAAACCCTTGCACTATCTTTTGGGAGCAGTTCTGGGCTTCGCGGCGGAGGAAATGCTAAATATCTTGATGCCGCAGATGTAAGACAGTTACTCGACGGTGGTAGTTTAACTTTCTATGAAGGCAATCATTTTCAGGAAAAAATCCCAGCTCTAAGAAAGAAATTTCTCCTCTAATGCCCTCTATTGCTGAATTTTTTGGGATGTGGATTACGATTAATTGGCAGGATCATCCGCCACCGCATATTCACGTCGAAGCAGGAGAATTCTCCGCGCTTATCGGTATTAAAGATGGCATGGTTATTGATGGTAAACTTCCACCTGCGAAGTTGCGTTATTTGCGAAAATGGATTATACTACACCGAGATGAATTGATGAAAAACTGGCAACGCGCACAAAACCGCGAACCGCTCAAATCAATCGAAGGATTATAAGATGACCACGCCAAAAAAATGGAATAAGCGCTGTGAAATTATTGACGCTGATTACCTCGGCGGTCACATGCTTCGCTTAAAATTCAATGATGGCTTACAAGGCGTGCTTGATTTTACCGATTATGTTAAAAAAGGGGTGTTTAAGCCACTGACTGACCCAAAAAAATTCACCCATTTTGGCCTTATGTATGGCACCCTTGTTTGGAAACCTGACTGCGCCCAAATGGAGCTGGATATTGCCCCCGAATATCTTTATCAACGCCTCTTTGATGGGCTGGCTGATAAAACAAAAAAACATGGGTTTAATTATTTTTCAACCAAAAGTTGGCAGACTAAATGACCATTACCACCCGCATCCATTCGTATTTTTTTGGCAAGCCCGTTGGCGAAGATAGCTACGGAAATCGCTATTTTATTGAAAAAAAGCACCCTAAAGACCGCAAAGCCAAACGCTGGGTAATCTATAATGGCATGGCAGAACCAAGCAAAGTGCCACCTGAATGGCATGGCTGGCTACATCAAACCGTTGATGTGCCGCCGTCACAACGTAATGTGCAACACTATGCATGGGAAAAGCCGCATCTGCCGAATTTGACCGGTACTAAAGGTGCATATCTTCCGCCAGGAAGCCTTGCTCGCGGCGGCAAACGTGCGGAAGCAACCGCGGATTACGAAGCGTGGAAGCCTGAGTGATTATAATCGTTTGATTTAAGGTTTTTCCATCGTCAGGCTTCGGCTCATGTATGAATTATACACCTCACCTTGCCTTCCTTGGGAAATTCCTTTCTCAAACAATTACCTTATTGGAAACTTAAAATAGCCAGCGTACTTGCCAGCCACAGCGCAATATTCACCCATTGCCATTTATCGCGCAAGATAACCGACTCCGGCTCACCGCCCTTGCCGAATACATAAATCGTCTGTAAATAACGAAATAAGCCAAAGGCAACGAATACAACTGTATAAACCAATGCGGGGTCATGCTTTAATGTCGCCATTTCGGTCGTATAAACCGCATAACAAACCAATGCCGCACCACCACAAATAATAATCAGCTTATCGAGTAATTCGCGGCTGTAATGCTGTAAATTTTGCTTATGGCCTTTATAGCCTTCAACTCCCAATTCATTATAGCGTTTGCCAAACCCAATGAACAAAGCAAGCATAAAGGTGGTAAGGATAATCCACGGTGAAACCGTAACGCTAAGCGCGTAACACCCCATCAACACCCTGAGCACAAAACAAATCGCAATGAAGAACACATCCAACAACGCATGATGCTTAAGCACCAGCGTATAAAGCCCATTCAAGACAATATAGGAAACGACAATCACCAAACACGCAACCGGCAAAAGCTGCAAAAACCCAACCGATAATGCCAAAGAAAATAATCCGACGATAGCGGCAGTAGGCACAGATAGCGCACCTGAAGCAATCGGACGTAACTTTTTTATCGGATGCCGGCGATCCTCATCGCGGTCTTTGATGTCGTTAAACACATAGACAAAACTTGCAGCAAAACCAAACGCCGCCGCTGCTGATAACGCCAACACCCACATTGGCTGGTGCATGAACTGTAATGAAAAGAAAATGGGCGCAACCACAAAGCCATTTTTAATCCACTGCTTGGGACGGAGCGCTAAAATCATTGCCTGCATATGCTGCCTTATTCGTGTCAGTTAAATTTTATGTTTTGCATGTGCTATTTTTTTGCTACTGTGTCGGCATTCAAAACAACTACTCAATCGTTTTAGGGAATATGGAGCGCAAATGCAAAAGAATATCGTAGAGACACTTATTGGTGCGGTAGTACTCTTTGTGGCCGTATTTTTCCTATTATTTGCCTATAAAAGCAGCAACATTTCAAATGGCGATGGTTATGCTATCACGGCAAAATTCGATAATGCTTCTGGCGTTTCACTGGGTAGCGACGTCCGCATCGGCGGCATTAAAGTCGGCGTAGTTTCTACCCTTGGCTTAGATAAAACGACTTATCAAGCGCTGGTTACCATGCAAATCCATAAAACCACCTTAGTCCCAAAAGATTCATCGGCATCGATTGTG
>JAYTDB010000189.1:0-9780 GCA_043736135.1 Rickettsiales bacterium | reverse complement strand
GCTTACCCACAAAGAAGCAAGGTAGGGATCGGCGGTGAATATCGCACCAACATCAATGCTCAGTGTGCTGTAGTGCGAATACAGTGCAAGAATTTTACTGAGATTCTCCGGTTGCTCCAAGACTTTTTTGAGGAATAGATCAGCGCTGCACGTATCAGAAAGATGCACCATATTTGCTAGCGTGGTATTAAGCCGGATGAATTCTGGCACTAGCCGATCGGGAATCGCAAAATTATCTGCGGCGATGATATGCAAAAATAGTTTGCACACAAGATTAAGCAAGGCGGCTACATCCGCTGTCCACTCCACCACCGGTTCGGTTTCAAAATGCTGCAGAAGGGCGAGCATCTCCTGCGCGAGTGTCTCTGAATCACCTTCTTGCAGTTTGCTCAGTAAAAAATTGGGGTTGAAGCGTATAGACAATTTTAAATCACCTCGCCGCTATAGGGGGTGAGCTGCTGATTGAGGAGCACATAGATTGTTTTGTATGGGATCTTCCGGCGGCAAATTTCGTCATAGATATCTTTGGCGCGCCACTGTGTAGTGATGACGATCGCATCTACGGGGTTTTCTATTAGGAATTCTGGCGGCATAATTTCTTGCGCGGTGTAAGGTACGAAGCGCCCAACTTTATTGTAGTCTGAATCAACCACAATGGGAAAATCCTCTGCCATGATATGAAAGCTATTGAGGAAGGCCGCGCCCTTGCCAGTCCCGCCCCAGAAAGCAATTTTCAATTTTTGCTCTTTTAATGAACGCAAGGCTGATTCAACGCTGGTAATTTGCTGCAGAACCCGCTCCCGATATTCTATAGTAACGCGCTGCTTTTCTTGCGCATGCGGCCAACCTATCGGTGTCGCTTCTATCACCAACACTTCCTCAGCGTAGTCTTTATCTATTCGCTGCACGTTATAACCAGTAGATTCAAACAACGCGCGGAAGCTATCCATCGTGAAATTAGATACATGCTCATACAGGTAATCATTGACACGTGCGTTAGTAATGGCCTTTTCGATGCATGGAACTTCTGCGACCAAAAGGGGCGTTAGATCGTATTCCATGCACCAGCGGACGGTTTCCGCGAGCAAGCTACGCGGGCATTCGAGATGCTCTAACACATGGCGGCAAATGATAAAATCCGGTCGATATTTTTTTAGATCGCGCTCTGGGATAAAACAATCCTCGATTGCCTCAATCCCGCGTTTAGCAGCGTTGCGTGCTTCGATACCAGGCTCAAAACCTACCAACTTGGCCATAGGATTATGCTTGCCGATACGCTCCAGGAAATTGCCGTCGCCACAGCCAATTTCTAACCAGGAGGATGGTTTCCCTAAACTTTTCTCTACTAGTCTAGCGGCGAGCTTTTCCATATAATCCATCCAACCACTGCCGGTATTATACATAAGGTTGGAATTATTTTCATACGGCACTTTCGCATAATCAAAATCAATGTTAAAGATGTGGCCGCACTTAGCGCATCTATGGAAGTCAAGTGGTAAACGATTAAGATTACGTGCGGCATCTTTAGAGCGCGGCAAGTAGAGTGCAGCAAGCGGCTGGTCTTGCAGTTTAAAAAGCAGATGAGTGACGGGAAAGCCACATGCGATGCACAATTTCATAGATAAGTAATAGACGAACTATGTCATCTATGTCAACTGAGCGAATTCTGGTTACTGGCGGTGTGTGATTTCTTGGTTCGCATTTGTGCGAACGGCTTCTCACCGATGGCCATGAGGTGATATGTGTCGACAATTTTTACATGGGGACAAAACGCAATATCTAGCACCTGATAGACAATCTAAAATTTGAGGTGATTCGCCACGATATAGTCGCCCCGATTTTTTGGAAGTGGATAAAATATACAATATCGCTTGTGCTGCATCACCTGTCGATTATCAGCAATATCCTATACAGACATTAAAAACGTCCGTGATTGGGGTGAAGAATATGTTGGAGATTGCTGATTAGGGAAATTAAAAGGAATATCTGTATGCGGTATCTTGCTTAAATGCCATCAAGAAAATAGGATGTTGCCAAGGTAGACACAACGTAAAAAATAAAAATGCACCAGATACGGAACATCAACTTATCGCCTAAGTTATTGTCCATATTTGTTCCCCAACTATCGGTATATCCTATCAAAGGTTTGCAATTTTAGCGGCCATTAAAATGCACCAATTACGCTGGACATCTTAGTTTTCAGTGTATCGGCGTTGAATGGTTTTACGATATAATTGCTGACGCCGGCTTGCTTCGCGGCAAGCACGTTTTCAGGCTTGCTTTCTGCGGTCACTAAAATAAGTGGCAGGTTGCGGGTTTTTTCATCGGCGCGCACACGTTTGAGAAGTTCAAGTCCCGTCATCGGCTCCATATGCCAATCGGAAATGATGAGATCAAACGGCTTTTCCTGAACCTTGCGTAAAGCTTCAGTGCCATCGGCGGCTTCATAGGTATTATCGAACCCAAGCTGTTTCAATAGATTTTTTATAATCCGGCGCATGGTAGCGTAATCATCTACCACTAGAATTCTCATATTTTTATCAACAGCCATACCAGTTTCCTTAAAGCAAAATTGTTAAATCATTACCTTCGCTTATGAAGGTGATGTTAACAAAAGCCTCTTAATTTAAGTTTAAATAAGTGTACATAAATCATTAAAGCTGCGCATTTAATTGCGAAGAAGCGTATAGTTACAGAAGTAGTGCTTTTACAATTTAGAGAATAGTCAGTTGGTGTCGTTTTATTTTCTCGCTGCAAATGAAATGCCCAAAAACATTAGAATGCAAAGTAAAAGCCCTATGAATCCTGCAACTTGTTGTAATGTTAGGGTAAAAAATTACCTCTTTAAAGGTATTTTAATCAAAAGTCTGTAACCTAGGGTAGCAAACGTTTTGTTTCACCTCTGGCTGGTTGATTGCGTATGACTGATAAGAAAATCAATGTTCTTGCTGTGTACGATAGTAATACCACGATGCATACGGTGTGCGAGCTATTGAAGCGAATTGGTTTTGGGCGGATTGACAGGGCAAAAGATGGTGAAGAAGCATTTTCTAAAATGCAGGAAAATAATTATGATTTTATTGTTTCCGAATGCAATATGCAGCCTATGACCGGCATTCAGCTTTTGAAAAAAGTGCGCGATGATGAAAAACTACATAAGACACCGTTCTTGATACTTACCAAAGAATGCTGCATTGATAGCATTAAAGCCGCCAAGCAAGCGGGTGTAAGCGACTACGTTATAGAGCCATTTAATGCCGACTTTATTAAGCAAAGAATAGACCATCATGTTTTGCAATAAAATCTGAATCAGGCGACCCTACTAGCTGTCACTGTATTCTCAGAAAATGGATTGCCTTCATACAATATTTTCTGATTCTCATCGGTCGCAATTAAATACCGATTGTTGATATCAAACTCAACATTCCAGCACAAAACACCGCTTTGAAGTTTCATGATGGGCAGTGTTTGAATGTGACGATTTTTTAGTTCTTGCATGGCGTGAGGGGATCGCTCGGCTCTGCTTCCTTGAATAATAAGCGCAACCTTCTTGCCTTGGATCTGAGAGAATATTTCCAAACTCTCCACTTGTGATAAGCTGAGCCCCTTATGTTTGCACTCACATACATGGTTCATCATTGCCGCGCCGGTCTTTAAATTCATCACAATAATATTAAAGCACGTCAGATGACCATTGCTAATAATGACACCGTCATTGCCTGTCTTCGATTTGCTTTGGCCGACCTCTTGAATGTATATCCACACAAATATGCTCCTTGAAAACGGTGATGTCTTAACCGATTTCATAATAAGCAATATATGTGCCAACGCCTCGTAAGGCGCTATAGATAAGGTGTTTAGGATATGCTGTGAAGTGACTTAATGCGCTCCAACATGGTATCCGGGTACACAATCGGCGAGGTGGATTTGTGGCGCAAAAAAAGCCAGTTTCGTGCGTTCAAGATGCCGTACATGGCTTCAAACTCAAACGACAGCGTTTGGAAGTTTGGCTTTTCTTTCTTATTTAGAGGTGAATCCATGATTTTGCGGAAAATTTCCTTGAGGGTTGTCTTGCCGTCGATATATTTGAAAATAATTTCCATGTGAGGTGTTTTGGGTAAAATGATTTCAACGTTGGTGGCTATCTGGCGGATTATAACAACACCCTCTGCTTTATTGATAAGTTCGCAAATGCCTTTATGCTCAGAGAAAATATCAAATCCCATCACGGGGATATTATCTAAATCCTCTGGGCTTGCAGGCGCTGGAATTGTTTTCGCCGCATAGAAAGTGTGCTTGATAATTTTTCCGTTGAGCAGTTCGGCCAGCGCTTGTTTTTCTCTTAGAGGCAACGCCTGCACATGAGCAGCCAGCGCCGCATCTTTAATATAAAAGATCGGATCGTAGAGATTTGGCCCAAGAATCCTATCGTCTGGGAAAAAATGGAGAATTTTTAAATTCGCTTTTCCCATGAAGTCGTATAATTCAGGAATCGAATAGGCACAGTCTTGAGAATGTAGCAGTAAATCATATATGCCTATATCGCCTGACCGTACCTCTTGGATGACCGCTGGCGGCGAATGATTAAACCAATTTGTCTCCGGCAAGAAGTTGAGAATTGTTTTGGCGTTATCCACGCGCTTTTGCAGGTTAGGTTCGTTTTTATTGATGATGCGCAGTGTTTCCTGCATTTGATACACGGCTGTCCTGCCATATTTTGCATAGAGCATAATTCCCATCGCGCCGTCTGGCTTTAGTGCGTCAGAGAGAATCTGCAATCCTTCGCTCGGATTTGCCAAGTGATGCAGCACGCCAGAGGAATTGATATAATCAAATTCACCCAGCCCTAGCTTTGGAATATTGAGCAGCGAATCACGAATCCATGTGATGTTGGTTAATCCGCGTATCCTTGCACGTTCCTGTGCAATCGCCATTGAAGATGTGCTCATATCGACATAAACGATTTCCGCATCGTCATAATCTCTGAATTGTTCTGCCAGTGCAGTGGTCGCGTCACCTGTGCCGCCACCTGCAATAAGAGCGCGAAAAGGCTTCCGGAAATCGCGTTTTCCGGAAAAACAATAATGGTTCAGGCAATCAAACGCTTCGATGATAGGAATGATAATGCGTTTTTTTTCATCATCTGGATTGACCATCGGATAAGGATAATTCTCATATTGTTCGCGCACCTCGCGCAGGTAATTTTCATTGCTCATAGAATTTTCCTAGCCTAAAAGAGTTCGCACTATGTCACTATGGATGTATGTATTATATCTTCTGGTTAGTTGCTATGATTATTCATTGCAATCAGCCAGATAAAACTGCTGGTAAAAATTATTTGGTCTGCTATCGTCTATCATAGACATACGTGTCGTGTAAAAAATTTGTGCTGTTAACTTATTCTTAAAGCTTTTCGTTTACTGTAGATTATTATGGAGTCCTAGACTCTGTAAATAGTAGGGGACATGAAGTTCCTGTATTAACCCCAAGTAGGAGTGTTTATTATGCCTAGTACAATTAATACCAACCTTGCGGCATATTCTGCCCAAGCAAACATTCGAGTTGCTTCTGATGCGTCAGCTGCTTCCGTTTCCCGTCTTTCTAGCGGCAATCGCATTGTCAAAGCGTCTGACGACGTGGCGGCCCTTTCTGCTGGTACGCTATTACGCACCACCGTATCAACGCTGCGAGCAGCTCAGGTGAATACAGCGCTTGGCTCCAGCTTGCTACAGGTGGCGGATGGTGGACTTTCACAGATCAACGAAATTCTGCAACGTCAGAAATATCTGGCTACGCAGGCTACTTCGGGTTCGTTGAGCAGCACTGAACGTGCATTGCTTAACCAAGAATTCCAAGGTCTGGTTTCGGAAATTGACCGCTTGGCTTCTAACACCAAGTTCAACCAGGTTTCACTGCTTTCTGGCGCTCTGTCGGGTGCTACAACACTTACCAGCAAAACCATTGACAGTGCGGCAGCTGCAGGTGCTACCACCGCTTCTGTGGTCACCATCGTGTCTCCTGCTGCTGGTGATAAAATCACCATCAATGGTGTCACTGTCGAATTCGCTGCCGCTACGTCAACGCCAGGTTCTACGGCTGCGAATGGTAAGGTGATTATCGGTGCGTCCGTCACAGAAACAGCATTGAACGTCGTCAGCTTCTTAAACGCAAGCACAGACCCACGTGCTGCTAACTTCCGCTTCACCAACGCTGCGGGCGCTATCAGCGTCAACTATGGTGGTGGTTTGCTGAACGGTGCATTTATCGTCGATGCAACCAGCACCAACACGACCAACGTAACTGTCAACACTGCAGCCAACAGAACGATTGCAACAACCAACCCATTGGATGGTTTGGGTCTTGATCGTACTTCGGCTATCGGCAATGTTTCGGGTACGCTATTTGTCAACGGCGGCACCACCGCAGCGTTGGCTGGTCAAGCAGTTAACACCCGAACAGTTATCAACAACGCGGATTTTGTGGGTACTCTCAATTCTGGGAAAATCGGCAAAATTACGGCTGTCTATTCTACCACGGATACGGCGGTATTCAGCTTGAAAGTAGGTGATTTCACCTATACCACAGCGGCTACTGACGTTACCAACGCAGCAACCGTTGCGCTGACTTTCACGGGTACGAAAGACAGTACCGGTGTTGCTGGTGGTGGTAGCTTTGTGCTAACGTTAAGAGGTGGTGCGGATATCCCCACTTTCGATACTCAAGCTGAGCTTGATCCTATCACGGCACAAATAAACAGTGCTCTTGCTGGTGTAACATTCTCGCAAAACCGTGATATTTCTACTTTCCAGGAAGGTCAGCTTATTTCGGTTGGCGGTGTGGATGTGGCAAACTTGAACGGCTTCTCGGCCAACTTGCGTGCTAGCAGCTTTACTGGAGCCACGATTGAGTCCATTAAAGTCACCGCTCCTGCGGTGGGTAGTACCGATGCGACTTTGCAAATTGTGATCAACGGTGAAACCTATGTCAGCGTTGCGGGCATTGGCAACCAGATTGGTCTTAATACGCAGATTTCGCTGCAAAGTGTCACGAACCCGAACAATGCCTTTGTTCTGGTTACGGGTAACAGCGCGATCGGAACTTCTGCCACTACAACGGTAGATCTCTCCACTCAGGCTTATGCTAATGCCTTCCAAAAAGGCTTGGAAGATGCGTTCGGTCTAACCGGTGCGGGTGCTAAGATTGGCTTCCAAGTTGGTACAACGTCCACTGATACGATTGGTGTTCAGATTAAATCAGCATCGACCAGCAGCTTATATTCTGGTGCGTCGCTGAATATTTTGGATACTACAGCTGCTACTACTGCTTCAAGTGCACTGGATACGGCAATTAATGCGCTTACCAGTATTCGTGCTAACATCGGCGCGCTTCAGTCTCGCTTCAACTTCGCGGCTGCAAGTATCGACAGTGCCGTGCAGAACACGGATGCGGCTCGAAGCGTGTTGCTTGATACTGACGTGGCGGCAGAGTCTACCAACTATGCCACCAACCAGGTCAAACTGCAGGCAGGTATCTCTGTATTAGCACAGGCCAACCAACAGCTTCAGGCGCTCCTGAAACTTCTTGGTTAACCCTGTTCTTTAAGTAAGGCTAGGCCGAGGCATATGTATGCTTCGGCCTATGCCCTACAAAGGTATGTGAGGTTTTTATGAACAACACGATAGGTAATATTCCATTTGTACCATTGCCAGTTGCGCGTTCAACGAGCTCGTCTGCACAAACTGTAAGTGTGCCACGGGCACAAGAAGCGCCAGCGACATTACCTACAAAAAACACGGAAGAGCAAAGATACGAGGTAGTAAAGCAGGCGGCTCAACAGGTGGCTAATTTATATGTGTTAGGCGACCAGCGCTTTTCCATATATAAGGATACCACCGGTCAGTATATAGTTCGTTACACCAGCCTACGTGACGGTAAAGTAACTTATATTCCTGAGCCGCAATTGCTACAACGCGCTAAAACCAGCGCGCCGGTGAACATTAGCGTTTGATGTAAATGGCGGTTTGGCATAAATATTGCTTCGCTAATGCTATTAGCATCAAGTTATGGAGAAATATATGGTTTCGTCAATTACACTGGGTAACTTTTTTACGCAAAACGGGCGCACCGTGCTTGGCGGGGTCGGCGGTTCCGGGCTTGATACTGAGAGCTTGATTAATGGTTTGGTAGAAGCAAAACGCATCCCGGCCAAGAATTTGGAAGATAAAATCACGATCAATGATAAGCGCAGCGCGGCGCTAGGCGAGCTAAAATCATTGCTTAGCAAATTAAAAGATACAACGAGTTTTCTCCGCAATCCGCAGGGCGTAGCAAACGCCGCTGATAATGCGTTCAAATATACCTCTGCGACACTTGCTTCCAATACCAGCATTCCCGCCAGCTCATATCTCTCCGTCACCTCAGCGGCCGGCGCAAGCACGCAGAGCTACACCATCAATGAAATCAGCTCGATTGCAAAAGCCAAAAAGCAGGCAAGCGACAATTTTGCAATTGCCAGCCCCGATACGTCTGTGGTGGACGTTACCGCTTCTGCAAATCGCTTTGGCACAGGTACATTTGTTGTGAACGGCAAAACAATTACGCTTGCAACGGGCGATAGCCTCAACACGGTGGTAGGAAAATTTAACGCGGTATCCGATGATACGGGTATTACGGCTAATATTGTGCAGGTGTCCTCCGGTCAGTATTCCATTACTTTCTCCGCTACTGCAACAGGCCTTGATGCGGATTTTGACCTTGAAAGCGCTGGCACTGTAACGTCTGACCCTAGCGGTGTACTTTCTGGCATTGCATTCGGTACAACGCAAATTGCCAGCAATGCTGTTTTCAAAATTGACGCTGTAGAAATCACAAGACAGAGCAATGCTATTTCCGATGTTATCAGCGGCCTAACATTTAATCTGATCGCTAAAACAACCACTGCCGTCGATCCAACCGAACTGAGCGTAGATATTGCGCCTGATACCTCTGCTGCTAAAAACGGTATCATCAATTTTGTAAATGCCTACAACGATTTGCGTATATTTTTCGCTAATCAGACAAAGTTAAATGACGATGGAACTTACTCCGAAGATGCGGTTCTTGCACAGGACAGCACGTTTCGCAGCATTTTGAATAAAGCGAGTGCTTCGGTCGGTACGATCGTCAGTGGGATTGCTAGCGGCAGCAATAAATTATCGGATTTAGGCATTACGTTTACCGATGTGCCTGAAAGCACTGAAAATCCTCTTATTAGAAACATCTTGAACGTGGATGAAGCAAAGCTGACTTCTGCGCTTGCTACAAATTACAACGCGACACGCAAGGTATTTGAATTTACGTCATCCTCAGATAATACCAATCTTGTGGTTTACAGCCATACTAACGCCCTTACCGTTAGCAATTTTACGCTGTCCATTAATACTGGCACTTCTACATACGAAGCAAATTATCTTGATTCCGGCGGCGCACCGCAAACGGCAACACTCCAGGGTACGTTGTTTGGGGATGGCACAGGTTACACCCTTGCCGGCGCTTCCGGCACGCCTTTTGATGGCTTGGTATTGTTATATGCAAGCACCAGTAATGCTACTATCAACGTCACTGCCACGCGGGGTATTGCGGATCAGTTATTCGCAGATTTGGATGCTGCTCTGGATGAAACCACGGGTGCGCTTACGTTCGATGCGCAAGGCGTTACGGATGCAAGTGCTCGATATTCCGAAAGCATCAAAAAGATTGATGAGGAACTTGTAAAATATCGTGAGCGCCTACTTGCGCAAT
>JAYTDB010000188.1:0-2713 GCA_043736135.1 Rickettsiales bacterium | reverse complement strand
GGAACGTATCGCCGCTGTGCAGCAAGGTGTGTTTGATAATTACGACATCGATTTATTTAAAAACATCATCAAAAACATCAAAGATGAAGCCGCTTCATTAGGTGCAAAACCATCTGAAGGTGCGGCGTATAAAGTCATCGCCGATCATTTGCGTTCATCCAGTTTTTTGATTGCGGATGGCATTTTACCAAGCAACGAAGGGCGTGGTTATGTGCTGCGCCGTATCATGCGCCGCGCGATGCGTTACGCGCATCAGCTAGGCTGCAAAGACCCGCTGATGTTCAAACTCGTGCCCGCACTCATCACCGAGATGGGCAATCAATATCCCGAGCTGAAACGCGCCGAAGCCAGCATCACCGAGAACCTCCGCGCCGAAGAAGAGCGCTTCAAAGAAACCCTTGGGCGTGGGTTGAAGTTGTTGGAAGAAGCAGTGCTGTCATCCTGTGGGCTGCAAAGCAGCAGCACAGGATCTCATGCGGCACCAGATCCTGCGCAGTCGCCAAGCGCCTCGCAGGATGACAAACCAAAATTATCTGGGGACATCGCCTTCAAACTTTACGACACGTACGGCTTCCCGCTCGACCTGACGCAAGATATTTTAAAAGCGCGCGGCATCGAAGTGGACACGGATGGTTTCGATAAAGCGATGGACAACCAACGCGAAATGGCACGCTCGGCGCATAAAGGCTCTGGCGATACCGCAACGGGCCGCATTTGGTTTGCGCTGAAAGAAAAGCTGGGGGCTGTGAAGTTCGTCGGTTATGACGCGGATGCGGCAGATGCAACTGTTCTTGCCATCGTTAAAGGCACTGAATCAGTGGATAGTGCTGCTGCGGGCGACGAAGTATTTATCGTCCTCAACAAAACCCCGTTTTATGGCGAATCAGGCGGTCAGGTTGGTGATTCTGGTGAGTTCAAAAACATCGCGACTATTTACGATACGCAAAAACCGCTCGAAGATTTCATCATTCATAAAGCCAAGCTCACTGCGGATTTGAAAGTCGGTGATTCAGTTTCTGCAACTATTGATATCGCTCGCCGCAAGCTGATTCGCTCGAACCATTCGGCGACACATTTGCTGCACAAGGCACTGCGCGCAAAACTCGGCGAGCATGTGACGCAAAAAGGCTCATTGGTGGATGCGAACCGCCTACGCTTTGATTTTAGCCACGGCAAAGGTGTTGCAGCAGATGAAAAATTGGATGTGGAACGCGTGGTGAATGAAGTCGTATTCCGCAATACGGCTGTTGGCTGCGAAGTGATGTCGCCTGATGACGCGATTAAAGCAGGTGCGATGGCACTGTTCGGTGAAAAATATGGCGACGAAGTGCGCGTGCTTTCCATGGGCGATGATGGCGCAGGAAATGTTTACTCCGTCGAGCTTTGCGGCGGAACGCATGTGCGCAATACAGGCGATATTGGCTTGTTCAAAATCACCTCGGAAGGCTCTGTCGCATCTGGCATTCGCCGCATCGAAGCCGTGACGGGCGAAGGCGTACGCGAATATTTCGTGGCAGAAATTACGGCGCTGAATGAGCAACTGCAAAAGTTGAAAAACGATAATGCACGCATCGCCGCTGAAGCAAATGCCGCTGCTGCAAAGGTTATACTTGCAAATGTTTCAGAGATTGAGAAAGCATCGCTAAAATCATTGCCCGCACTTTTTGCAGGCGTAGAATCCAGCTTGAATGCAAGCATTACCAGCCTGCAAGATGAAAATAAAAAACTCTCCAAACTTGCGGTAGAAGCCAAGAAAAAGCAAGCGATGGGGAATGTAGAAATCATAGCTGAGAGTATCTCTGGTGTGAATTTCGTGGGGCATATTTTTGATGGGTTGGACGCAAAAGATTTGCGCGGACTCGCCGAGGATTACCTGAAACAATTCGCCCCTGCGGTTGTTGCAATTGCTACCAACGCTGACGGCAAAGCATCGGTTGTGGTGGGCGTTAATAATGCACTTGTGGAAAAATATTCTGCTGTCACCTTCGTGCAAACCGCCGTTGCGGAATTGGGCGGCAAAGGCGGCGGCGGCAAACCCAACATGGCACAAGGCGGCGGGCCTGATGTCTCTAAGCTAGAATCCGCCATTTCACTCATCAAATCATCCCTATAGGAGCAGTTATGCAAAGCGGCGACAACCATTTACTCGAGACTATCAAATCCATTTTCGTTCCCATTCACCCAGCGGGGCATATTTTTATTGCCATCTTCGCATTTGTATCGCTGTTACTGGCGCTCATCTCCAGCTCACTCGGCTGGGTTGGTTTAATCCTCACCACATGGTGTGTGTATTTCTTCCGCAACCCTGACCGCGTAACGCCCATTCGTGAAGGCCTGGTCGTAAGCCCTGCCGATGGTTTGGTGCAAAAAATCGGCAGCGTAGTGCCACCTGAAGAACTCGGACTTGGCAGCGAAGAACGCACACGCATCAGCATTTTTCTCAACGTGTTTAACGTACATGTGAACCGCATTCCCATTGAAGGCAGCATCACCAAACTGCACTATCATCATGGCAAATTCCTCAATGCAAACCTCGATAAAGCATCAGAAGAAAATGAACGCCAATCGGTACAAATTACCATGCCAGACGGCGTAACGCTTGGCGTTGTGCAAATTGCTGGCTTGGTTGCCCGCCGTATTTTATGCGACCTCAAAGAAGGGCAATCAGTGAAAACCGGCGAGCGTTTTGGTATTATTCGTTTCGGTAGCAGAA
>JAYTDB010000187.1:0-2526 GCA_043736135.1 Rickettsiales bacterium | reverse complement strand
TTTGTATAATCATCATGTTGATGCAGCCTATTTTATTGCAATATGTAGTATTAATACGCCACAGGCACGGGGTCGAGCGAGCGCCATAAATACCACGTGGCGACGGAGCGATAAGGCCGCCAGCCCTCAGCCAGAGCGGTGAGTTCAGCGAGCGGCACTTTTTCGCTGTTAAAATAATGACGGAACATGGCTTTTTGCACCCCAATATCCGCGATGGGGAAAATATCAGGCCTGCCAAGATGAAAAATCATGAACATCTCCGCCGTCCATTTGCCGATACCTTTGATGCTGATCAGCTCTTTAATAATGGCAGCGTCATCCATATCATCCCATTCTTTTTCAGCAGCTTTATGCTCCGAAAAATAGGCGGCAAGGGCGTGCATATAAACGGCTTTGCTGGCTGACAGGCCGCACCCGCGCAACATCTCGGTGCTGGTTTTGAGCGTGGTTTGTGCGTTCATCGGGGTAATCGCCATCTCCACCCTGCGCCACACGCTATCTGCCGCTTTCACCGAAATTTGCTGACCGACGATAGATCGCGCCAGCGTGTAAAATGCATCCCCACGTTTGACAAGCATCTCGCCTTGGTAACTTTTGATAATTTCTTTTAAAACCTTATCTTTTTTCGATAAGTGTTTTTTGGCGTCGTCCCAATAAACGGTCATTCTATTCTCCTTAGTCATTCCGACCAAAGTGGAGGAATCTTTGCTATATTATCTAAATACAAAATCCCTCGGCTACGCTCGGGATAAAGTCTTATGCGCGCAAACTTCCGCCGGTGGCTTTGGCTACAGACGCAACAATCGCATCCGACACGGCTTTGATTTCCACGTCCGACAATGTGCGGTCAAGCGCTTGCAGTGTGACTTGCACGGCGATCGATTTTTTACTATCATCCACACCTTTGCCCGCATATACGTCGAATATCCGCACATCGGTGATGAGCTGTTTTTCCGCCGCACGAATGGCTTTTTCAATCTCGGCTGCGGTGGTTTTATTTTCCACAACAAACGCGAAATCACGCGAAACCGCTTGGAAATCAGACACCACCAGCGACGGTTTAGTTTTGCCTTTGGCGCGTGGGGTAGGGATGTTGTCTAAGAAAATTTCAAAGCCGCACACTGCACCTTCAACGCCACATTCCGCAAGCAGTGCAGGGTGCAATTCACCAAATGTTGCGAGGATGATTTTTCCGCCCAATGTGAGCGCGCCGCTGCGGCCAGGGTGATACCATGCGGGAGTGTTGGTGGTGATGTCGAATTTCGTTACGCCGAGTGCGGAGAGCACCGCCATCGCATCTGCCTTCGCATCCATCGCGCTGACAGCTTTTTCTGCGCTGTTAAACAACGTGCCGTTAATCGCGTTGATGGTATTAGCACCAGTGATGATGCCGCCCGCAACCGATTGCTGACCCTTTACTGTGGCATCGCTAAAAGTCAGCCCCACTTCCGCAAGGCGGATGTTTTTGAAGCCACGATTATGGTTTTTTGCTGCCGCTTCGAGCAAGTTAGGCAGCAAACTTGGGCGCATATCCGAAAGGTCTTCCGAAATCGGATTCAGCAATTGTAACGCTTCCGCGCCGCCGCCAAAACGCTTGGCAGATGCAGTAGATAAAAATGACCAGCTCACCACTTCCATGAAGCCGCGACCAGCCAGCAAACGCTTCGCCATATGCTCGCGCTTTTGCGCCGTTGCCAGTGCAGGTTTCGCCGTGCCTGTCAGTTTCGGTAGTGGAGTTGAGGGGATATGCTCATAGCCATTGATGCGGATGATTTCTTCTACCAAATCGGCAGCACCTTCAACATCGGCGCGCCAGCTTGGCGGCGTATAGCTGTTGCCAGCTTGAACAAATCCGAGCGCAGCTAGAATCGCCGCAGATTTTTCAGGGGATATTTCTACACCAGACAGGCTTTTTACAAAAGCTGGGTCAAACGCAATCTCGCGCTTCCACTGTGGTGCAGCGCCCGCAAGTACCAGCTCGCTAGCCGAGCCGCCGCAGAGTTTTTGAATCATGGCAACCGCGAGTTTCGCGCCGTCTTCCACGAAGGCAACGTCAATACCGCGCTCAAAACGATAACGTGCATCGGAGTCGATCGCAAAGTTACGACCATCATATGCAACTGCTGCAGGAGTAAACAATGCAACTTCTAGGAACACGTCGGTTGTTTCTAATGTGCAGCCAGAATCTTTTTCTCCCATGACGCCAGCAATAGCAACAGGTGTTTTTTCATCAGCGATAATGCCAATTCCAGATAAAAGGATATATTGTTTGTCATTGAGCCCTGTTAGGCGCTCACCATTAATTGCGCTTCTGATTGTCAAATTACCATTTAACTTGCTTGCATCATACACATGCAGCGGGCGGGCGAGGTCGATAGTAAAATAATTCGTGATATCCACCAGCGCGGAAATTGGGCGCAGGCCGATGGCGGTTAAACGTTTTTTCAACCATGCGGGTGATTCCACATTTTTCACATTTTTGATGAGGCAGCCGATAAATTGTTGGCAGCGTGATGTTTCAATTTT
>JAYTDB010000186.1:0-2913 GCA_043736135.1 Rickettsiales bacterium | reverse complement strand
GCGTGGCGCAGCAAATGCTCAGGACATTCTGGGTGCGCGATGATGTGCGCGTCAGGATAGCGTGTTTTGAGCTTAATTAACTCTTGCTCAGAAAAACGCTCATGCACCATGCATGTGCCATTCCACAGCAGCATATTGCGCCCTGTTTTTTTATTCAAATAATCACCGAGATATTTATCAGGAGCAAAAATAATTTTCTGGTCGATAGGCAATGTATTGATGATGGCCTCGGCGTTACTTGAGGTAACGATAATGTCCGAAAGTGCCTTCACTGAGGCTGAGCAATTGATGTAGGTCACAACCAAATGGTCGGGATGCGCTTTGCAGAATGCTTCAAATTCTTTGGGTGGGCAGGAATCTTCCAGCGAGCAACCCGCCTTCATATCAGGAATCAGCACTTTTTTATCGGGGTTTAAAATTTTCGCTCCTTCCGCCATGAAGCGTACGCCAGCGAATACAATTACATCCGCACTGGTACCAGCAGCTTTGCGGGCGAGCTCCAGCGAATCGCCAACAAAATCAGCGATTTCTTGAATCTCATCATCCTGATAATAATGCGCGAGAATAATTGCATTTAAATCTTTTTTCAGGCGCGTAATTTCTGCTTCAAAATCGATGCGCATACTATTTTCCCTCGGTATTAAACGGGCGTAAGAGTAATGATTCAATCACCGAATCGATACTAATATCTTCATTCAACACGCGATGCACCGCCGCGCATATAGGCATCTCAACATCAAATTTCTTCGCCAATTTGATTACTGACTCAGCGGCAAGTACGCCTTCTGTTGCTGTGCGGCCGCGCGTGTCGAGAACTTCTTTTGCATTTTTCCCCTGACCGAGCGCAAAACCAAACGACATGTTGCGCGATTTTATATTGCCACAAGTAAGAAGCAAATCGCCTAATCCTGAAAGTCCTGTCAGTGTCTCCGCCTCGCCGCCCTTAGCTGCTGCGAGCCGCGCCATTTCACTAAAGCCGCGCGTGATGATAGCTGCGCGAGCATTGTCGCCCATGCCTTTGCCCATGGCTATACCACACGCGATAGCAATGACGTTTTTGACTGCGCCACCAATTTGTGCGCCAACAATATCGGTGGTGAGGTATGGGCGGAATAATTTGCTGCCGACCGCAAAAGTGAGGATATCCCAATAATCTTTATTCGCACAGGCGATGGTTGTTGCCGTGGGTAGTCCATTTGCAGCTTCATCGGCAAAATTAGGACCAGATAAAATAGCAACGGGGTTATTTGGAAGTACAGAGCGCGCCACTTCGCTCATGAGCATGAGGCTGCCGCGTTCCACCCCTTTGCTGGCAAGTAATATCGGAACATCTGCGCGCAACATGTCAGAAACCGCAATGCAAATGGCGCGTACATTATTGGATGGCGTGGCAATAATTAAAACGTCAGAACTGCAAACTTCTTGGAGGTTTTGGGTGATTGCAATATCGGGTGAGATAAAGACACCCGGCAAATAAACATCGTTGATGCGATGCTCTTCAATAAGTGAAACAACCGTTTGGTTACGCACGCACAGGGTGGACTTGCTACCCGCACGATTGGCTACAATCGCAAGGGCTGTTCCCCATGCGCCGCCACCAATCACCCCTACTTTGTATGCGTTATCCATGCTCAGAACTTATTTGTTTTTTTCTAAGCGGGCTTCATTGAATACGCAGATAACATCGCCACCGTGACGCAGGGTATACTTGCTTGCCACACGTTCAACGACAATATAAGGACCACGAGTACGGTAGTTTATCAGCGATTCATTGCCTTGCCCATCCACCCAGAAGAATGCAGGCATTTCAGCATTTTTATCGCGGAATTCAAAATAGGTAAATTCACCATCATCAAAAATGCGAATAGGCGCGGTTTCATCAGGACCCGCAATCGTATAGTTGAAGTTGTATTTTTCTGGATGCTCCTTCAAATCAAGGTCTGGCACGCTGTCTTTTAAATTAGTTACTGTCTGCGAGCTTGCTTCATCTGGATAAATGAAGCGCATAATAAACACCATGTCAGGATCATTGATATCATCGGTATCTTTCGCATGCAGCTCAAACAGATAAATGTTTTTATTGGTAATGAGCGTCATGTTCGTTGTCGCATCTTGTTCGATTGGTTTTAGGAACAAGCGATTGCCTGACGGGTTCATCATCCACGCGGTGGAATCCCCCATGGAAATCGTCACGATGCTTTCGTCTTTGGCAAATTCGATAGAAGATTGATAACGATAATGTCCCGTATATTTATAAACGTTGTCTGGTTGGTAAACAGCGGTGCGCACGCGATGATCAATTTGGATAGGGCGCGGCTCGGTGACAGCATGTGCTGCTATTGGATAAAACACAAGCGCAAGGCAAATAGCGGAAAGTAAGCGGAATATCATCATGAAAAATCCTAAATCGGTTTGCTGCTGTAACTCGTCACCATAAACGTTGGTGGCTTTATCTTACCACTTATCATTTCAATTTCAATGTTACTATATTCATACCCAATTAATGCGCGATATTTTGTCGTTTGGCTAGTGTTTTCAGAGCGAATAATTACATTGAAAATCACTTCTATCGTTGGGGCGCTTGCCTGCAAAGGCTTGGTCGATAAAATTTGCACCTGACGGGTGGTGTGCCGTTGATATTTAACCACGGGGCTGTCAGGATTCGTCGGTTGCATCATGCGCTGGTAGTTGGCAAATAATTCGGCTGAGCTATTGCTACGCAGGCCGTTCATATTGCGTTCAAGTGTGCGAATATCATATTCTTCATATTGCTGCGTGTAAGTATTCGCATAATACAGAATAATGGCTTCATCGGTGGATTGCCCAGTATATTGCTTGAGTTTATAAATATACGGATTTTCATTCACCATATCTTCAGTTTTGTTGACGAACGCTATAATATGTTTAAGCGGA
>JAYTDB010000185.1:0-4244 GCA_043736135.1 Rickettsiales bacterium | reverse complement strand
ACGCCATCGATTTTGTTTTTTCATCCACCGTATAAAGCTGATCATTCGTCATGACCTCCTCGCGCGTACCCGGCAAACGCTTGATGGGTTTATCAGCGCCGCCCAACCAGCTTGGCAACATTGAGCAAGCCGAAACTAGCGGCAAAACAACCAGCAGTGGGATACATTTTTTCATTACTTTAACCCTAAATAAACAACCATCATATCAGCTCGCTCGCGTTGGCTGGCAACGGCTTTATCATTCGCCGCCAAATCGGTAAATATTTTCACCGCTTCTGAGGTTTTTCCCGCGTCAATCAATTGCCATGCTTTCCACTCGGTACGGATATCATTCAGCGGGGTAGCGGCATCTGGTAACTTCGCATCGTGCGCGAGCAATGCACCCGCATCGCCGTAAACATCTGTACGGGCAGCGAGTTCAGCGGCAACCACATCCGCTTCTTTTTGTTTACCCGCCAAGCTGAGTGCTTGCACTTTTTTGAGCAAAACAAGGCTATAAAATTCTGAGCTTTTTGATACGTCTACGGCATCGAGAAGCGTCACAGCCCTATCATAATCTTTATTCGCAAAAGCTCGGCTCGCCTCAAAATACTGTGCTGTCACCGCCATCGCGCTTTGTTCGCGATAATGTTTTGCATAAACCATGCCCGCAGTCACAATCACCACAGAAACTGCTGCATAAATCACCCAACGGCCATGCTTTTTCCACAAATCCGTAAGATTTTGTGAGCGCATATCGTCGCGAAGTTCTGTCATCAAATCCATAAATTCATCATCCTATTTCTACAACCTTATGAAGAATGCGCTTTGGCAAAAAAACGCGCTGCGATGGATACCGAGAAAAATTCAATGTACAAATGGTACATGATTTTTTGAGGAGGGTCTATCGCAAGCAGGTTTGAAGCAAAAGCAGCGTTTTACATGAGGTTTATTCCCATTCAATTGTGCCAGGCGGCTTACTGGTAATGTCATACACCATGCGATTAATGCCGCGCACTTCGTTGATAATCCGCGTGCCGACACGACCTAAAAAGTCATGTTCAAACGGATAATAATCCGCAGTCATGCCATCGGTTGACGTCACCGCACGCAGCGCGCAAACAAACTCATACGAACGCGAATCACCCATCACACCCACCGTTCGCACAGGAAGCAACACCGCAAATGCCTGCCAAATATCGTGGTAAAGCCCTGCTTTGCGAATTTCTTCGATAAAAATCGCATCTGCCTTGCGTAGGATTTCGATTTTCTCTTGCGTAATTTCACCTGGGATACGAATGGCAAGACCGGGGCCTGGGAATGGATGGCGATCCACCATCACTTCTGGCATGCCGAGTTCACGACCTAAAACGCGCACTTCGTCTTTGAATAATTCGCGGAGTGGCTCCACCAACGCCATTTTCATACGCTCTGGCAAACCGCCGACATTATGATGCGATTTGATGGTAACCGACGGACCACCCGTGAAAGAAATAGACTCAATCACATCAGGATAAAGCGTGCCTTGTGCAAGGAAATCAATATCGCCCGCCACTTCTTCTGCTTCTTTTTCAAATACCTCAATGAACGTCTCGCCGATAATCTTACGTTTTCGTTCCGGATCCGAAACGCCATTTAGGCGCTGCAAGAATAATAGGCTCGCATCGACATGAATGAGCGGAATATTAAAATGATCGCGGAACATGGTTTCCACCTGCTGTGGTTCACCACCGCGCAACATGCCTGTATTCACAAAAATACAAATGAGTTTATCACCAATTGCTTCGTGCAGAAGCGCTGCCACCACCGATGAATCAACACCACCAGACACGCCGCACAACACTTTTTTATCACCCACTTGCGCGCGGATACGGTCAATCATCGACTGACGGAACGCCGCCATAGTCCAGTCGCTGGAACAGCCGCAAATAGCGTGCGTAAAGTTTTTCAGTAGCTTGCTGCCTTCAAGCGTATGCACTACTTCGGGGTGGAATTGCAGCCCATAAAAACGCTTAGATTCGTTGGCAATCGCCGCAAATGGCGCTGAAGGCGTATGCGCAATCACGTTGAAACCCTCAGGCAATGCACTAACTCTGTCACCGTGGCTCATCCACACCTGATACGATTTTCCTGCTTCCCAAACATCTTTCAAGAGCGGCGAAGCCGCCGCCACATCCACCATCGCGCGACCAAATTCACGGTGATCTGATTTTTCAACGGTGCCGCCCAGCAATTGACACATCAGCTGTTGGCCATAACAAATACCCAACACCGGCACGCCTAATTCAAAAACCGCTTGCGAAATAGTGGGCGAAAACGATTCATGCACTGATGCAGGGCCGCCTGATAAAATCACGCCCTTTGCGCCGAATGCACGAATCTCATCATCGCTAATATTGAATGGGCGAATCTCTGAATATACGCCATGCTCGCGAACGCGGCGTGCAATTAATTGAGTAACTTGAGAGCCAAAATCGAGGATTAAAATACGGTCGGTCATAAAATAAAGATGAAATGATGAATGATGATAAGACAAAAAGATAAAGGAATATGGCGAAATAATCGGCTTTCGTCAATGGATGCTTGTTATATCAAATATATAAAAAGCAGCAAAAAGACTATCCAAACTCGCTAGCGTGAGCAAAAGAGCGAAGTTGGTGAGAACCGTACCGAAGCGTATGATGAATACGTGAGGAACGGAAACGCAGCCAACGATGCGGTTTTTGCCACGATTAGTAGAGTTTTACTGGATAAAAATCTCAACGCGGCGATTGCGAGGCTCATCCGTGCCATCTGGCGTCGGTATAGCTGGGTCAGACTCCCCAAATGCAAAAATTTTGATGCGATCGGCGTTGATTCCCTGCGCCTCAAGCTCTGAAGCTACTGATTCTGCTCGTTTTTTAGACAGCGTCAAATTGAATTTTTCTAGCCCAGTCGTATCGGTATGCCCATTCAGCACAATTTCATAGGCATCTTCGCTGGCCAGCGACTGCACCACATCCGCCACAATACGTTTGCCTGAAACGTTCAACGTAGAGCGATTCCAATCGAATAGCAGCAAATACGAGGTCACTTCTTGCTCTGGCCCACCCATGCCACCACGCGAAACGGGGTGCGTTTTTGCTTGCAGCGCATGCAGCGATTCTTCAAATCCATCACGGCACGCCGCTATCTTTGCCGACTCCCACGCATCTTCTGCTCGCTCCACCCAGCAATCAAATTGCATAGTCGCCCGCGCAGCAAGTAAAGGCTCAGCCTTCACCATCTCTGGGGTTAATACGGTCAGCAAATCATCACGCGCTTGCGCCAGTGGAATCGAAAACTCGGTCTTTAAGTTACGCGTGGACAAATCCTCAGGCCCAACATCATTGCCATAGGCCGCCATCAAGCCCTTATCGGCAAAATGCCAGCTATCGAACCAATCATAATTCTGTTCTTCCCCACTGGAATAGGCCATATATTCACGCGCGAGCGCCTTTTGAAAGGGCGATCCTTGCGGCTCGGTATGACGCAGCTCTTCAAGGCTGTAAGTCGAACAGCCCGAAAGCATCAACATACATGCGAGCTGCAGATGTTTCATGGCGCCATCTGTCCAAATGTTTGGATTGTAATGCCCACAGCATCCGCACTCTCACCCGCCTGACGCACATCTAAAAACACCTCTTGTTTCGAGGTTGCCGAACGATCATGAATCAAACCCGCATTCACCCCGCGAGCAATCAACGCTTTTTCAACGGCCAGCGTCCGCTTGGTTGCAAGCAATTTAGCTGCTGATTTTGCTTGAGGTTTTTTACCATAAGCGACCAATTCAATTTTATATTTGCCCATGCCATGCACACGCCCAGACACCACATCCATCACTTTTTCAGCATCTTGTGAAAAATTGGCACTCGCAAGCGCAAAATGCACTGCAAACCGGTTTCCATCCCCGTGCACCAGCGTATCCGCTACAAACTGCACATCGGCAAGCGCGGTGGCAAAGGATTCTTTGCATAAGCTATCGGTAAATATGTCGAAAATGCCACTTTCATTCGCCAAACAATCAAATAATGCCTGCGTGCGCGCCGCCTCTTCAGGGGCAACTTCTTTCACATCATCTGTAAGCACCAGCATTAAGGTAGCGCGCTCACTGGCCAATTCCGACGACTCATCCGGAAGCACAAGCTTATTATCCATCGCAGACAATGCTTTAGCCGCATAGCGGTCAGCACGAATAGGATGCCCACGCTCAGAAAGCGATTCCGCATAGGCCTGATATTCTTTAG
>JAYTDB010000184.1:0-3728 GCA_043736135.1 Rickettsiales bacterium | reverse complement strand
CGTGAAATTACATATTCCGCGAGTTGACGGAGGTTATCCGCTTTTTTATCAAACACCGACAGATGCGAAATCGATTGCTGAATCAAAATTTGTGCATGTTCGCGCGCGCGTTCAACGCCCATAACCGACACCAGCGTCGCTTTGCCCGCCGCTGAATCTTTACGCACGCCTTTGCCCGTTTCTTGACGCGTACCTTCCACGTCGAGCAAATCATCAGTGATTTGGAAGGCAAGGCCCATATCATGCGCATACGCACGCAGCAGGTTACGCATCATGCCCGGTGCTTTACCCAAAATCGCACCCGCTTCGCAGGATACAGCGAATAATTCGCCCGTTTTCAGGCGTTGCAGGCGGATGATTTCATCCACCGCGAGGGATTTGTTTTCTGCTTGTAAATCCATCATCTGGCCACCGACCATGCCGAAATTACCCGATGCTTGGGCGAGTGCGGAAATCAATTCGCAGCGCACGCTTGGGTCAGAGTGAATTTTTGGGCTGGCGAGCACTTGAAACGCATATGTCAGCAAGCCATCGCCTGCGAGAATCGCCGTCGCTTCGTCAAATTGCTTGTGGCAGCTTGGTTTGCCACGGCGCATATCATCATCATCCATCGCCGGTAAATCATCGTGAATTAACGAATAGGTGTGAATAAATTCAATCGCTGCTGCGGTTTCAATCGCTGCATCGATGCTAACGCCGAAAAGCTGGGCAGAGCTTACCGCAAGGAATGGGCGCAAGCGCTTGCCACCGCCGAGGGTTGAATAACGAATAGCATCCAGCAGGCGTTCTTCACCGCGCACTTGTGGTGCTTCTGTCGCTTCAGGCGCTTTTTTTGCGCTCATAGAAATAACCGTGCGATTTTCTGCCTCACCAGAAGGCACAAATAGCAATTCGCTCATGCGTTGTTCTAGGCGGTCAGCAACATAGGTGATAGTGGTATCAAGTTCCGAAAGAAGGCGTGGGGACATTTTGGTTACTTTGCGTCAAAAGGTTGTGTGGAGGTGCTGCCATCAGCATGTTTGAGGATAGATTCAACTTTGAGGCGGGCTTCTTTGAGTTTGCCATCGCAAAAGCTTTTAAGCTCGGTGCCGCGCACGTAATCATTGATGGAGGCATCAAGGTCGCCGCTGCCACCTTCGAGCTTGCGCACAATGGTTTCCAGCTCTTTAAGGGCTTCTTCAAAATTAATCGGATTTTGTGTTTCGGTGCTTTTTGTCATAGTGGGTGAATATACGATAAAAATGAGGAAAAGTGCAAGTGTTTAGTGCTTCAACGCTTTGACGATTTCTTCGGTCATTTTTTTTGCATCACCGAACAGCATCATCGTGTTGTCTTGATAGAAGAGCTCATTCTCAATTCCAGCGTAACCCGCAGCCATACCACGTTTGATGAAAAGGACGGTTTTCGCCGCACCTACATCCAGAACCGGCATGCCAAAAATGGGGCTGGCTGGATTATTCTTTGCCGCAGGATTGGTCACGTCGTTCGCGCCAATGACAAACGCGACATCAGCAGTAGCAAATTCACTGTTGATGTCCTCCAGCTCAAATACATTGTCGTATGGCACGTTTGCTTCAGCGAGTAGTACGTTCATATGTCCAGGCATACGGCCAGCCACAGGGTGAATCGCATATTTCACATTCACGCCCTCTTTTTCCAATTCCGACGCCATCTCACGCAGCGCGTGCTGCGCTTGCGCGACCGCCATACCGTAACCCGGAACGATGATAACGCTCGAGGCATTTTTCATGATATAGGCCGCATCTTCAGCCGAACCTGCTTTAACAGGGCGATCATCGACCACTGCATTTGCATCAGCAGCCGCTGCCACTTGCCCAAAGCCCCCAAAAATCACATTGATGATAGAGCGGTTCATCGCTTTACACATGATGTAAGACAGAATTGCACCTGACGCGCCCACTAATGCCCCTGTGATGATGAGAAGTGGATTTCCGAGTGTGAAACCAATGCCTGCCGCTGCCCAGCCTGAATAGCTATTGAGCATGGATACGACAACGGGCATATCGGCACCGCCAATGGGAATGATGAGCAAGAATCCCAGCGCAAATGAAAGCAATATAAATAAGACGAAGACTGATTTTGCTTCTGAAAAACAGAACACCAATAGCAAGAACACAATTGCCGCCGCGATGGCAGCATTGAGCACATGTTGGCTGACAAAACGAATTGGTTTGCCTGACATTAATCCTTGTAATTTCGCGAACGCAATCACCGAACCTGAGAAGGTAATCGCGCCAATCGCAGCACCCAGACCCATTTCCATGAGGCTGCCAAAGTGGATGTGACCGCTATTTCCAATGCCGTAGCTTTCAGGCGACCATAGCGCACCCATAGCGATGAGTACGGCCGCCATACCCACCAATGAATGGAAGGCGGCAACCAATTGCGGCATGGCTGTCATGGGGATTTTGCGCGCAATAGATGTACCTATAATGCCACCAATCATGATGCCGAATAAAATCAGCCCATAGTTAGAAACAGAGGGTAGGGACAGGCTGGTGATAATCGCGAGAACCATCCCTGCAATGCCGAACGCATTGCCGCGCCGCGCGGATGCAGGCGACGAAAGCCCTTTGAGTGCTAAAATAAAAAATACTGCTGCGAGTAGGTATAGAAGTGTATGCGTGTTGCTCATAATTTATCTCCTGTATGTCCTTGCGTTTTGGCAGGGACAGTACGCTCTTTCTTCTGGAACATGGCGAGCATGCGTTGCGTTACAACGAATCCGCCAAAGATATTGATGCTGGCGATAACCACCGCGATGAAGCCCGCCAGATGTGAAAAGCCATAACCTTCAGGCCCGAGTGCGATAATCGCGCCGACAATAATAATGCCTGAAATGGCGTTGGTAACTGCCATCAGTGGTGTATGCAAAGCAGGCGTCACGCGCCACACCACATAATAGCCGACAAAACATGCGAGCACGAATACAGTCAGCCCGAAAATAAACGGATCAACGCCATTCGACTGTTGCAGTTGCAACGACATCGCGTTGATTTCTTCGGCAAGCTCCGCTGATTGCTGGGCGAGTGCTTGCGCTTTGTCATTGAGTGAGTCGGTGCTGAGCATATTATTTCTTTTCTAAAAGAGTGCTAAAGAAAGGGGATGTCACGCGGAATGCGCCAATCATAAATTCGTTATGTGTATCTTTGTTTTTGATGAATTTTAAAAAGATGCCTGCGTCGGCCTTTTCAAACGTAGCGCTGCAACCATAGTTTGCCATCGAGGTGCCTTCATCAATATCGGCAACGCTTCCCTCTAAATATTGGCAGGTGACATCGCTTTTACGATTCCCGAGTGTTTTGTAGAGCTTGAAAAACTCTTCAAATGATTTCCCGTGTTCCGCCATTTGTGGAGAAAGCTGCGGGTGCTCGCGTTTATGTAGCTCTTCGTAATTCCATTCTGCCGTAATGGCGGCGACACTTTTAATGGCCAGACCCATGGTGGCTTTTTCATTCTCGCTAATATTGGGCGGCAGCACTTTAGGCGCAGCGACTGGCGGTTTGAAATATACTCCCGCACCATAAACGCCTGCTAGGATTAAAACTGCGATAACTGCAATGAGTAGATTTTTCTTCATCTCGATAACCTTATTTAAACTGCGCGTGTGTGGTTGCCCCGTCTTTGGCAAGGAGTGTTCCCACTACTAATTCATCTTCCCATTTTGGTTGCAGCCCATCTTTCAAGAGCAATAATCCCGATACAAA
>JAYTDB010000183.1:0-5294 GCA_043736135.1 Rickettsiales bacterium | reverse complement strand
CTGTCTGTTTTTATATCAAAATGGTCACGCACAAATGGACGAGGCGCATAACGCATACCGAGCGCCGCTACAATACCCGACCAGTAAGGCGAACGATATTTATCAAAACGACCATGAATCGGAATATCGCGCGGCTCTGGCAGTTTGTAGTTAGGCACACCCGCTTGCGAATTCGCAACAGTATTATCCTGCGTAGCATCTTGCTGATTCAAATTCTGCACCAAATTCACCATGCTATACTCCCAACTCAGCGGCTTCACCGCGTGGTGGGCGTTTCACTTGTGCTGCATGTGAAGAAGATGCGCGAACGCCGCGACGATTTTCCATGTCTTCCGTCAACTCTTCATCAACAGCAACTTCTTTTCTTTGTGCTGCTTGCTGCCATTTTTCTGGTGTTTCATGTGTGCGGTTCGCCCAATAGCTCGGCCCGTCCACCGCATTATTTACTTGTTCAGCAAGCCCCACTTGCGCTACCGCCGCAACCGCCAAATCACGCGCATCAACAGCAATTTTTAGCTGCTCCATATCGCCAGACATAATCTGATCATTCAATGAACGAATCGCAGCGATACTTTCCGCCGATACGCCAAAATTCTTCAACTTTTCTTCATCCAGCGACGCGATGTGAACTACACCTGCTGCCACCTGATTATATAACCGCTCATGCCCTGCACGGCGATGTTCTTGAATATCTTTTTTCTTCATGCCCGCTTGCAACAAAATCTCAGTAGGCATCACCGCGATGAAGAAATCTTTTTCTGCACCATGCATCGAGCTTAAATTTTTCTTGATAGTATCTTTTGCAAGCAGTGGATTCGCAAACGTGGCAATGAATTCTTCTGCCGATACGTCAGCAGTCATATCCACTTTATTACCCAGCAATTTACTCACCGCCGCTTGAACGTCGTCTTTATTATGAAATGAACGTTTGCCACCTGAATGTGCGATGATTTCATGTTCCCCAGCAAGTTTTACCAGTGAAAGTGGGTCGAGACGACCATTCGCAATCGCCTCAGCAATCGGCTGTGTTGAATCTTCTAATTTTTCGAGTAGGCCACCAGCGAATCTATTGCGCCCCATCTCTTCTTCCAAACGCTGGAATATCTCTACTACTTGAGCCTGAACAGTGCTTTCGTTCATGCCGCCTTGCGCTTGTTCAGAAAGGGTTTGAATCATTTGAAAGCTAGATGGGTTATCACGACGCGCATCTTGTTTTTTACGCATGGATGCCGACAGTGTCTGACCCAGTGTTGCCGCAACGCCCGCATAGGTACCGAAATTGACCATATCTTGAAGACCGCCACCACCACCTAAGAAGCCGCCTTTTTTATCGGATTTTTCATCGGGTTCGGTCGCGCCTAAATGGTTTTCAATACGCTCCATATGCTTATTGAAATCGTCTTTAAATTTTCTACTGTTTTTATCACCTTTATAGGTTTTTTCAAATTCAGCACGCTCACTTACTTCAAGCTCGTGCATAGCCCGCGCTTTTTCAACAGCTATATTGCGTCTATGCTCTTCTGGTGTAAGATTGGGCTTGGCCTTAACTGCATCACTCAGTGTTTGCGAAAACTCAATTTCCTTGGCACGATTGGCTTTAATCTCACCATGCATTTTGATGCCGTATTGCGCGAAAGGTACGATGCTGATTAAACTCGGCACAATCAGCTTCATATCATCCATCCAGCTATCATGCAGATCGCGATACGCGCCCTTAATCACTTCGTTATGCTGATAATCCGCACCCGTTGCTTCACAAATTGATTTAAGCTGTTTGCTCAAATCCATCCGTGCTGCGGTGTAATCTTTATTCGCCGAAACGAATTTGCTGACAGGATCGGCTGCAAAAACGGCCCACATCGTAGTCAGCTCAGCAGCAAGCGCAATCTTTGGAGATTTCTCAGCGATCTCCAATAAATTTTTATTTTTTGCTTCCGCAAAGAATTTGCTGCCTGTCAGATTTTTGGTTTGATTATAAACAAATCCACTAGCCTTATGGCTGATAGCTGGCAACAACGTGCTGAGAATAACTGTAACTGTCGGCGCAATCTCGTGCGGAATTTCGATGCCAAGAATTTTAGCTTTGCCGTCTTTCGTTTCTTGAACTTTGAAAGTCTCTGCTAAAGCTTCTTCATTTTGCTTAAAAGCACGCGCGCCTTCAGCATCAAGCTGGGCTTGCGATTTAGCGCTAGGATTGTGATCATCGTTGTAATTGACCATATGCCTTAAACGTGCTTCGGGTTAAAGAATCTTTTATCTGCTTGCATTATAGCAATTTTAGCCCCTAAACCCCTAGTTCAATTTTATGACAATTTGGTTACACGCTCGACTTTGTAATAAGGCAAAGCTGTCACATATAAAGTATTTAAAAACAGGCGCTTATGAGTTTCTATCTTGAGTGCGGCCAATTTGGGCAGCTAAATCCACGATCCATTGCCCATTTGAGGCTGGAAAATTATTACTTTTTTGACTATTTGGGTTAAAAACCGTACCGCCTGACTGTTGGCTGGTATTGATAATGCTTTCTATACCTTGCAACCCACTGCGTAATATAGTATTTTTGCGACTGGATTGACTAGTAGATGCGCCTGATTTTGCAGTAATGGAGCGCAAGCGGCGGTTGATAATGGTTTCCAGCTTCGCATAAGCGCGGTCAATTCCAGCAAGCGCATCATTCAGCGCTTGCTCGCCGTCGTTATTCGTGGAAGATTGGCTGTCATTCGTCATAAAAAATCCATCGGTTATGAATAAAAAAATAAGCTATATCATTGCGTTATCTGCCATACTGATTAGTGCTGGTGCGTTCTATGCGCTGCATAACGCCCGCATGGAACTGAATGATCTCACACAAGCACAAGACCTGCTGCTTGAGCAACAATCGCGCTTACTGACAGAAAACAACGCCTGTAAAGCAACCCTAAAATCAACGCTGGCGCCATCTTGCCCTGATTGGGTGGATAATAATGAGGCAAAAAGTGAGTTAGAGAAAATTTATGAGCCTGAAACGGATAGCAAGGATTTTCAGGCGAAAAGTGATGTGCTGAAAAAACGCTATGAGGAATTATTGGTGAGCTATTATGTGCTCAAAAAATGCGGTATCTCGAGCGCTAGCGACTATCATATCATTCTGTCTTCACTTAGCCACGAGATGGCATCCCTCAACGCACCTGGGCGCATGCAGTACGACATCATAAATGCTGCAAAAGGTGCATATAACGAGCTTTACGCGAAGAATGAATGCGATGAAAAAATAACCACCACACTGAGCGGTGAATTTCGCGGATATATTGCTGCTTTAAATACACAATTTGGCTTTTAAACCTCCGTCAAAAACACCCTAAAATTCAGCGTACCTTCATAGGTTCTGCCGTCATCAAGCAACGTAATAGCGCTCGATAAAAACCGCACCATAAGTACCTGTTGACCACTCACCGTAAGTGCACCTTGATGCATCAGCGTAACAATACGCTCCATAATGATAGCCGCCTGTTTTCGCCCCGCCTCACGGCTGAAGATTCGCAACGTGATTTGCTGCTCCGTCCCCGCTTTTTCTACGTTTGAATGATCACGGACATGGCTCTCCCCTATGGCAATAAAGGGATATAAAGCGCTGTCAGGAACGTGGTCATAAATACCCGTAACAAGCCCACTCAGTGTGCTATCAGCCGTTAAAAGCGTAAAAACCGCTGTTTGAAATGAAAAATAATTGAAATACGTCATAAAAATGTCACATCTTTTTGTTATAGTGGATTTATGGAACTCAACACACGCATATCGCCACCAGAGGGCGTAGCAGACAGCGAGGAAGCCCGCCGCGCCGCCGAAACGTTTGTGGTGGTGTATCAAGTGACTTTGATTCAAGTCGAAGAATATTTAGAAGATATCATTGCCGAAGCAGGCCCCAATTATTCCAAAGGATACTTACCTTGGTTGAATTCAGTACGTGAACTCGCACGCGGAACATTGCTGCTCTCTAAAAAAGCACCGCTGCAACATAAAGATGCTTTTATTGATGCGCTCCGACTCTTTTCATTCTCAGGCGCATCACAATTTATTGCTGATATTTGCAATTCGCGTGAAATTGAAAAAGATAGTCACTGGCAGGAAGATTTTAAGGATCAGATTGGCAAACTCTGCACTGCAATTAAAGTCGCGTAAATTACTGTGCCACGCCTTCTTCTGCCATCACATCCAATATTGAATTATCCTGATTCACGTTAATCAGCGCGCGGATATTGAAAACTCGCTCATCAAAATGAATGCGCATTTCTTCGCTCACATCTGCTGTATAGCGAATCCGAAAGACGTGGCTATATATCGGCGTATTTTTTCCTGCTACATAACGCTCTTTACCATTATTCGTCGATATCGCCGCCCATAATGTGCAGTTGTTTTCCCACGTGATGCTATAACCACCTGCACCATCAGGTACGCGCAGGGGTTTTTCTACAATGATTTTGTGTCGCAAACTGCTGGTCAGTCCTTTCTTACTGATCATAACGTAAGCTCCCGAAACGGCATGTAATATTGCAAAACGCTGTCAGGAATGGGGGCAAGCCCTATTGAACCATCAACCATACTCGCCACATGTTGCAAAATACCGAGCTTTATCGGTTTTGGCACATCACTCGCCGTGCCATATCCCGCAACGTAAATAATTTCTGTCCGATACCCGTGGAGGGTATCCAGCATAACTAATTTATCCTTCGCGGTTGATAAAGCGTATTGGCTAGGTGAAATCACTGTTGCGGCCAGTGCTGCATCGAACGTTGTCACACTGGTAATCGCTTGAATGGGGTTCATCAACAATCGTAGCGAACCAGAAATATTTCCTTCAATTCCCAGCTTCCAACTTTGCGTTAGCAGTGATTTTCGCAACCATTGTTCGGCGAGCACGCGCGCACTGGTTATCATATCGGCAATGCGGGCATTATCATCGTCATGCGTGATTCGTAAAAACGCTTTGGTTTCAGCGAGTGTTACTGGCTCAGTCGCAGGCGCGCTTACGCGCACCAAGCCATCATAGCGTGGTGTTGTCATAAAAACCTATAAGTTAGAAATTACACATTTGTGGTGGCACTTTTTTTTAGAGGACTATAGCCCTAAAAAATGGAGGTTATTTCACTCGCTCGCCACCAACTCCAACCGATTCCAGCACTTTTTGCACATGCGTTTTAATGGGTTTGGTTGCCGCCCAATCGCCGTATTTTTTATCCCACCCGTGATGATGAATACCCATAATACCGCCAACGCCGCCTAAAAAGCCAAGCGCATTCGGTAATTCCCACACCACC
>JAYTDB010000182.1:0-1713 GCA_043736135.1 Rickettsiales bacterium | reverse complement strand
GAGGGGGCGATTTTACGGTTTGTGATGCGCGTTTAATCGCCCCTTCCGAAATGTCGGTGGCGTGTGAAAGCGCGGTCATTTCGCCTAAGACTGAGCGCAAACCAAAGCCTTGAGCATAATTCAAACTGGCATTTTTCAGCTTGCCATCATCTAAATAGAGGCTTTCGCTTTGCTGATATTCGAGGAATAGCTCGCCGTCATCCATGTGCGATAGCGCGGATTTGGTGAGTTCGACCGCTGCTGATTTATCCAGTTCAGTGCGTTCAAAGAAAAGCGTATCGGCGAGTGCATCGTGTGTCATAACGCTCCAAGGTTATATTTTCGTGTAAAATCAACTTACAAAACCATTGCACGTTGCGCAAGCTTTGGATAATATCACGCCGATTCCAATCACTATAGAGTTTTCTTATGTCCCTTTATCCCTCCCGTTTTTTATTGGCTACGGCTGCTTTGCTGATGCCTGCAATTGCTCATGCAGAAGAAAAATTAGGCGTTGCTAAGCCTTGGCAGCTTGGTTTTCAAGATCCTGCATCACCAGTTATGGCGGAATTAGTGTGGCTGCATAATGGGCTTTTGATGTATACAATCACCGCTATCAGCGTTTTTGTGCTGGCATTAATGGTGTATATCGCCGTTAAATTTAACCGCAAAGCCAACCCTGTTGCGAGCAAAACCACGCATAACGTGAAAATCGAGATCATTTGGACGGTGTTGCCGATTTTGATTTTGGTGGCTATTGCGATTCCGTCGATGCGTATTCATAATAAAATGGAACAGCCCGTTGAAGGTGGTCTTACGCTTAAAGTTACGGGCTATCAATGGTACTGGGGATATGAATTTCCTGACCAAAAAGTAAGCTTTGAAAGCCGCATGGTTCAGGAAAAAGATTTAAAAGAAGGCGAGATTCGCTTGCTGAGCGTGGATAATGCACTGTACGTGCCTGTCGATACAAAAATTCGCGTACAAGTGACGGGTGCGGATGTGATTCACTCATGGGCGATGCCTGCGATGGGTGTGAAACGTGATGGCGTCCCAGGTCGTTTGAACGAGACATGGTTTGAAGCCAATAAAGAAGGCATTTTTTATGGCCAATGCTCTGAATTATGCGGCGTAGGTCATGGCTTCATGCCAATTGAGTTACATGTTGTCAGCAAAGAAAAATTTGCTGAATGGATTAAAGCAAAACAAGCAGGAAAATAGAGAACATTTATGAGCAATACACACGATCACGTTCACGGCGAACATTGCAGCCATGGCCATCAAACGCATGATGACCATAGCCATGACCACACACCAACTGGCTGGCGTCGTTGGTTGTTTTCAACCAACCATAAAGATATTGGCGTGATGTATTTGATCTTCGCGGTTATCGCGGGAATTATTGGCACGATTTTCTCCATCATGCTGCGTATGGAATTGGCGCAACCGGGCGATCAATATTTTGGTGGCAACTACCAAATGTATAACGTGATTTTGACAGCGCATGCGGTCATCATGGTGTTTTTCTTGGTAATGCCCGCGCTAATCGGTGGCTTTGGCAATTATTTTGTTCCGCTGATGATTGGTGCGCCAGATATGGCGTTCCCGCGTATGAATAATATTTCGTTCTGGCTATTGCCCCCTGCATTTATCATGTTGCTTGGTTCTTCGCTGATTGGCGAAGGTGCTGGCACGGGCTGGACACTGTATCCGCCACTTTCGACGATAACCTCA
>JAYTDB010000181.1:0-6484 GCA_043736135.1 Rickettsiales bacterium | reverse complement strand
CCACCAACATCATGGGCGCAACCAAGAAAATTGCCGAGTCTTACTGCCAATCGCTCGGGCGCACCTGCAATCAAACCCGCTTCATAACCGTACGTTTTGGCAATGTACTTGGCTCAACGGGGTCAGTCGTACCGCTATTCAGAGAACAAATCGAATCAGGCGGACCGGTAACCGTTACGCATGCGGAAATGACGAGGTATTTCATGACAATTCGTGAAGCCGTCGCCCTTGTATTGCAAGCCGCTGTGCTTGGCTCAACCATGCAAAATAAACGCGAACATATTTTTGTACTCGATATGGGCAAGCCGGTGAAAATCGTTGATTTGGCAGAGCAAATGATTCGTTTGGCGGGCCGAAAACCGTATGAAGATATTGCCATTACTTTCACTGGCCTGCGCCCAGGCGAAAAGTTACATGAAGAGCTATTCCACGAAGCAGAAGTGATGGATAAGACAGGCCACGCTAGCATTTTCCAAGCAAATCCACGTGCCAGCGACTATGCCCATCTGGATCAACAATTAACCGCCCTCAAACTAGCCGCTGAAACACGCACTTGCGAACAGGCAATATCACTGCTAAAAGCCCTCGTTCCTGAGTATCAACCCTTGGGCACCACTAATAACCCGCTTTGGCAAGAAAGCGCGTAGTAATGGATACCGAAAAAGCGGAATGTAGATAATTTACTACATGAGCATTTTGAGGAGGTTCCATTGCAAGCAGATTTGAAGCCAAAGTAAAGTTAGTAGAAGTGCCCTTTATCAAACGCAGTTTAAATTATGACCATTACCCGCGCCCTCCTTTCCGTATCCGACAAAACGGGGCTTGTCGAATTTGCCTCCTTCTTGCAAAGCCAAAATATTGAGCTGCTCTCTACGGGCGGCACCGCAAAAGCACTTCGCGATGCGGGGCTTACGGTGGTCGATGTTTCCACCCACACGGGCTTTCCGGAAATGATGGACGGGCGCGTAAAAACGCTACACCCCAAAATTCATGGCGGGCTACTTGCGCTGCGCGAAAACGCCGAACATCTAAGCGCGATGGCGACGCATAACATCACGCCGATTGATTTGGTGGTGATTAATTTAGACCCGTTCCAAGCGACCGTTGATAAGGGCGCCGATTATGAAACTTGCATCGAAAACATTGATATTGGTGGCCCAAGCATGGTGCGCTCGGCGGCGAAGAATCATAATTACGTCACTATTGTTACCGACCCTGCCGATTACACAATCATAGCCGAAGAAATTAAGGCAAATAATGGCGACACCAGCCTTGCTACCCGCAAGCACTGCGCGGCAAAAGCCTATAGCCTGACTGCGGCGTATGATTCTGCCATCAGCAACTGGTTTAACGGGCAAAATGCTACGCCATTCCCACAAAGCCTCACCGTTGCAGGCAGCCTCAAACAAACATTGCATTACGGCGAAAACCCGCACCAAAAAGCGGCGTATTATGCAACCGACCTGAAAACCCCATCACTCGCCACCGCCACGCAAGCGCAAGGCGCGCCGCTGAGCTATAACAACCTCAACGATGCATCGGCAGCGTTTGAATTGGTCCGCGAATTCTCAGAACCTGCGGTTGCTATCATTAAACATGCAAACCCGTGCGGCGTGGCAACCGGCGCATCCATCGAAGAAGCATTTGCAAAGGCGCTTGCGTGCGATCCCGTCAGCGCTTATGGCGGTATCATTGCAGTAAACCGCCCAGTCGGCAAAGCATTCTGCGAGCAATTAGGCAAATTATTCACCGAAGTGATGATTGCGCCATCTGCATCGGATGAAGCATTGTCATTGCTCTCCACCCGCAAAAAACTGAAATTATTACTCACGGGCAACACGCCAGCACCGGCGGCAAAAATGGTAGTAAAAACCATTTCTGGTGGCTTCCTCTATCAAGATGAAGACATAGAAATTTTGAAAGATGGCATGAAATGTGTCACCGAAAAAACCTTCGGCGCGAATGATGAGGCGGATTTACTCTTCGCCTTTACGGTTGCCAAACATGTGAAATCCAACACCATCGTCATTGCCAAAGATGGCGCAACGGTGGGCATCGGCGCGGGGCAAATGAGCCGTATCGATTCCACCCGCCTCGCTTGCATGAAAGCCAAAGAAGCGGGGCTTTCCACACAAGGTTGCGTACTAGCGTCTGACGCGTTCTTCCCGTTTGCAGACAATGTGGAGTTAGCCGCTGAAGCAGGCATCCGCGCGGTGATTCAACCCGGCGGGTCGATGCGTGATGATGAAGTAATCGCCAAAGCCAACGAAAAAGGGCTGGTCATGGCATTTACCGGCATCCGCCATTTCCGCCACTAATCATACCATTTGCAGCAAGGTCTAGTAGTGAAGATGCCGCCATCTAAGCGCGGGGATGCGCGTTGCCATAAGCGGCGAGTAAGCGATTTTTATCAACATGGGTATAACGCTGCGTCGTGCTGAGTGACGCATGGCCGAGCAGCTCTTGAATAGAGCGTAAATCCCCCCCCGCAGACAGCAAATGCGTGGCAAAACTATGGCGTAACGCATGCGGTGTGGTGTGTTCACCCAAGCCCAACTGAGCGCGCAACTGGCGAATACGTAGCTGAAACACGGCTGGATCAAGCGGTGCGCCGCGCGTACCCACAAACAATTTCGAATCTTTGCTAATCCTGTGCGGGCAAGCAGCCAGATAATCGGCAATCGCGGTCTGAATCACGGGCAACACGGGCAGTTGCCGCTGTTTATTACCTTTACCCGTGATGGTGATGACGTCACAGCCGACAATATCGCCATGGGTGAGCGATAACGCCTCGCTGATACGCAAACCGCAACCATAAATCAATATGAGCAGCGCCAAATCACGCGCAACCACCCAATGCTCTAATCTATCGTCTTTCAAAGTTTGAATCACGTTCGCTGCTTGTTCTTCGCTGAGCGCTTTTGGCAGCGACTTACCCAATTTTGGGCTGCGAATATGAAAAATTGCCGCGTTTTCACCCAGCCCCTGCTTCATCAAATAACGGTAAAAACTACGAATGGTCGAGATGGCGCGGGCATTGGAACTCGCCTCATACTCGCCCTGCCGTGAGGCAAGCCAGCTGCGGAAATCGCGCGCTTCCAGTGCAATGATGTCTTTTAACGTTGGGGCTTTGCCCAAATGCACTTGCAAGAATTCGGCAAAATGCGACAGGTCATTTTCATACGACACTACGGTATGTTTCGCGGCATGTTTCACACCGCTCATCCAAGCCAGATATGCCACTCGCAGATTATGGTATTCCGTGTTTTTCATGGTGAGATTTTACCCTACATCACTTAATATAAGGTGAAAAAATGGCGTAGAGCCGTCTCAAGCCATTTTTTGCAATATCCCTACTTCAAAGTACACTGAGCTTTGCTCAGGACTTTGAAGTAATAAGATTATATATCCAATTGATGCAGATACTGATCAAGCTGATGGGCGACGATGCTGGCAAGGAAGCTGAGCAATTCAACACCTTGACCCGGGTGGAAGCGATCAGGATAACGTACGCCGAATGCCAGAATTACATGTTTATTCACCTGCTCTAACTCCAGACGCAGCAGCGCGCAGGATTGCACCAAGGAATCACAATCAATGAAAATTTGTTCAAAACCAATCGGTTCACGCTTCGCCACATCGGCAACCAGAAGCACGCTTTTCTTCTGCCCAAGTGCATAATCGACGATGCCCTGCTCAACAAACACAATGCCCGAATAATTCTGCTCGCTGTAAAATGCCTCATAGGCTTCAGCACTGTCGGATTCCACGGCAAGCCGCACCACATCAACATCAAACAGGCTCATCAAATCAACAGTAATGGTCTCTAATAACTGCTCCAACGTGCGGCTTTTTACCAGCTTAAGTGCGGCTTTATGCACCTGCGATTGTGCCGAAATATTATCACGACAAAAATCAACCAGCACATCATATTTGTTTTTCAGCGACTTGCTGTCTTGCTGTAAATTCTTCACCAGAAAATTCTGGAAATCCACTACCCCATCGCCCAAATGACGCACGGGCGCATCGGCTTCGGCAAACAAATCGGTATTGTTTTTCAAAAAATCAGGATGCTCTTTAAGGAACGCCCGCACCGCATTTTCAGTCATTAATTCTTCTGCATGCGGCTTGGCCATATTATGCGATTTTCTGACCTGTTTTTTTCCAGTCTTCCATAAAGGTCGCAAGACCTTTATCGGTAAGCGGATGCTGCGCAAGCGCTTTAATAATGCTTGGTGGGCAGGTGGACACATGCGCGCCCAACTTTGCTGCGTCAGTCACATGTTGCGTTGAACGAATGCTCGCCACCAACACTTGCGTTTCAAAATAATCATATTGCTTATAAATGGTGCAGATGTCGGCAATGAGCCCCATGCCTGATTCACCAATATCATCCAAGCGCCCAACGAAAGGTGACACAAAAGTAGCCCCCGCTTTCGCAGCCAAAATCGCTTGCGCGGCCGAGAAACAAAGCGTCACATTCACCATAATATTTTTGCTGGTAAAATGCTTACATGCCTTGAGGCCGTCCCACGTCAGCGGCACTTTAATCGTCACGTTATCAGCGATACGCGCCAATTTTTCACCTTCGCGAATCATGCCTTCGGCATCCAGCGCAGTCACTTCCGCCGAAACTGGGCCGGATACAATCGCGCAGATTTCTTTGATGACTTCAAAAAAATCACGACCTGATTTTGCAATCAACGTTGGGTTCGTGGTCACTCCATCTAGCAACCCCGTATCCGCCAAATCACGAATTTCACTTACATCAGCCGTATCAACAAAAAATTTCATTTTCATTATCCTTGTGGTTTATATGTTGCGGGTAAGATACCAATCTCAGACAGTTTCGCAACAGAAAGCATGAGCGCGTGAATCAAATAGTTGAAATTCTGCTGCCGAATGCGCTCGATCATGGCTTTGATTATCGCGCGCCAGAAGGCGTGAGCTTGCGTATCGGCGACATTGTCCGCGTGCCGATTGGCAGCCGCGAGTCGCTCGGCGTGGTTTGGGGCGAAGGAAAATTCGCGCTCAAAGCAGAAAAATATAAAACCATCATCGGGCGGATGGATGAATTCCCTACCCTATCGCCCGCGTTTCTAAGTCTGATAAAATGGGTGGCATGGTATAATGCCGCCCCCATCGGCGCCATTCTCAAAATGGTATTGCCGGTTGCCGACGCCGAAGTGCATGGGCGTAAATCGTTGGATAGCTACATCCCGACCATTGATGTTAGCGCCATAAAACTGATGCCGCTTGCGGGCGACCAACTCACCGTTGCAAATGATTTAAAAGAAAAACTGTCGCAAGGTTTCAGCGTCAGCCTGCTCGACGGCGTAACGGGTTCGGGTAAGACCGAAGTCTATTTTGATGTAATCGCAGATATTTTGCGCACAGAGCCATCAGCCCGCAAAGCGGCGTCCCATGTGAGCGACTCTTGTCGCGATAGCGGGGACAAGCAAGTGTTAGTCCTTCTTCCCGAAATTGCTCTGTCAGTACAATGGCTGGGGCGGTTTGAAGCGCGGTTTGGTGTAAAACCTGTTGTGTGGAATTCTACCATCACCGCCGCCAAACGCCGCGCCACCTTTCAGGCGATTGCGACTGGCAAAGCGCGAGTCATTATCGGTGCGCGTTCGGCATTGTTTTTGCCATATACGAATCTATCGCTGATTATCGCCGATGAAGAGCATGATTCTTCTTATAAACAAGAAGAAGGGGTGATTTATCATGCCCGTGACATGGCGATTGCCCGCGCTAGCCATGAGAAATTCCCTGTCATTCTGGTATCCGCAACACCCTCACTGGAAACGGTGCATAACGCCAAAACCGGCAAATACACCGAGCTAACCTTGCATTCGCGCCATGCGGAGGCGGTGCTGCCCGATATTCATTTGTTGGATATGCGGAGTGAATCGCTCGATCGTGGCAATTTCATTTCCCGCACCCTGCGCGATGCGGTCGCCAAAGCCGTTGAGCAAGGCCATCAAGCCATGCTATTTCTCAATCGTCGTGGCTATGCGCCTTTGGTGTTATGCCGAAAATGCGGGCACCGCTTCCAATGCCCCGATTGCAGCGCGTGGATGGTACAACATGGGGGGATGAGGGATGAGGGATTAGGGACTAAGAAAACAGGAAAAACAATTAATCCCCAATCCCCAACCCCCAATTCCTACCTTAAATGCCACCACTGCGCCTATACAATTCCTGTGCCTAAAGCCTGCCCAAGTTGCGGGGCGGAAGACTCGCTACATGCCTGCGGCCCAGGTGTCGAGCGCGTACATGAAGAGATCGCCGCCTATTTGCCGAATGCCCGCGTAGCAACCCTCGCCAGCGACAGCACAGGCAGCTACCGCGAACTATCCACCCTCATTCGCGGTATGGAAAACAAAGAGATCGACATTCTGATTGGCACGCAAATGATTGCAAAAGGCCACCATTTCGCCGATTTATCGGTGGTGGGCGTCATTGATGCCGATTTAGGATT
>JAYTDB010000180.1:0-7996 GCA_043736135.1 Rickettsiales bacterium | reverse complement strand
TACGTTTTTCTGTAAATTCCTTTTTACTTGCAACTAATGAATCATCATTCGGATCTTTGAATGATTCTTCCGTTGATTTGCCATCTGCATGAAGTTGTGCTGCTCGTTCGTTCCAAGCATCTTGAAACGGTATGTCTTTATTCATCGCTTGCTGAAGTGCAGGCATGACTTCTTGCTGCAAGAACGCCGTTAGCGTTGCGGGCTGTTTGCCTTCATGTTGCTCTATGGGTTTATCATTATCCGTTTCGCTCATAACCCCCCTACCATGCGCTATTATAGCACAATAGTAAGGGTATTATGTGAAGGTTTTATGAACCTTAATTAGAAACATTGATGTTAATCAATGCTTTAGATAAAAAGCGCTGGATTAGCCCGCTTTTTTCTTCGCACGGCTCATTTTTGAGCGTTCATTCGCATCCAGCGCCACTTTACGTAAACGCAGATTTTTCGGCGTTACTTCGAGCAATTCATCTTCTTGAATATACGAAATCATTTGCTCGAGCGTCATCATAATTGGTGGAACAAGGCGGATTGCCTCATCTTTGCTGGTGGTACGGATGTTGGTGAGCTGTTTGTTTTTCAGCACGTTAATTTCCAAATCATTATCGCGCGAATGTTCGCCAACGATCATGCCACCGTAGATTTTATCACCAGGATTGATGAACATTACACCGCGATCTTGCAAGTTCCAGATGCCGTATGCCACTGCTTCACCCGTATCGGTTGAAATCAAGGCACCGTTACGGCGACCTTCGATATCACCTTTATAAGGCGCGTAAGCGTAGAAGATACGGTTGATCATGCCGGTGCCGCGAGTATCAGTCAGGAATTGGCTTTGGTAGCCGATCAAACCACGTGAAGGCACGTGGAAAATGATGCGGGTTTTGCCGCCGCCTGAAGGGCGCATGTCAGTCATCTCGCCTTTACGCAAGCTGATTTTCTCAACAACAGTACCGGTATATTCTTCATCGACGTCAACGGTTACTTCTTCGATTGGCTCGAGTTTGTCGCCAGTGATCGGGTCTGCTTTGAAGAGTACGCGTGGGCGTGATACTGAAAGCTCAAAGCCTTCGCGGCGCATGGTTTCAATCAATACGCCGAGCTGTAACTCGCCGCGGCCAGCCACTTCGAACGCATCTTTAGAATCAGCTTCGGTCACGCGGATTGCCACGTTGCCTTCGCCTTCTTTGAGCAAGCGTTCACGAATCATACGCGACGTTACTTTCGTGCCTTCTTGACCCGCGTAAGGCGAATCATTCACGCTTACCGTCACCGACATTGTTGGTGGATCGATTGGCGAAGAAAACACTGGGGTAGACACCGTCAAATCAGACAGCGTATCGGCAACAGAGGCTTTTTCAATGCCCGCAATTGCTACGATATCACCCGCAACAGCCGATTCAATCGGCACACGTTTGATGCCTTCAAAGGCAAGCAATTTGGTCAGGCGGCCTTGCTCAAGCAAGTTGCCATTCAAATCCATCGCTTTAATAGGCATGCCTACTTTTGCAGTGCCTGAATAGATACGGCCCGTGAGGATGCGGCCCAAGAACGGGTCGTACTCAAGAATCGTTGCAAGCATCGCAAATGCTGCATCAGGATCAACATCTGGCGCAGGTACGTGGCGAATGATAAGGTCAAATAATGGGTCTAAATTTTCGCGCGCGCCGTCGAGTGAATCAGATGCCCAGCCATCACGACCAGACGCGTAAAGCGTTGGGAAATCGAGCTGCTCATCGGTTGCATCTAACGCTGCAAATAAATCAAAAATTTCATTATGCACTTCATCAGGGCGCGCATCACCGCGATCGATTTTGTTCACGATAACGATAGGTTTGATGCCCAGTTTGAGTGCTTTAGTCAGTACGAATTTCGTTTGTGGCAATGGGCCTTCCGCCGCATCCACCAACAATACTACGCCGTCCACCATCGACAAAATACGCTCAACTTCACCGCCGAAATCGGCGTGGCCTGGGGTATCAACAACGTTGATGCGCACGTCGCCGCGATCAACCGACGTACATTTTGCCAGAATCGTGATGCCACGCTCTTTTTCCAAATCATTGCTATCCATCACGCGTTCATCAACTGATTGGTTCGCACGGAACGAGCCAGATTGACGCAACATTTGATCGATCAGTGTGGTTTTGCCATGATCTACGTGGGCAATAATTGCGATATTGCGGATAGGTTTTACATCAGCCATTTCAAAAATCCATTTTTATTAGTGTCATTGCGAGTGAGCGCAGCGACCGCGGCAATCCATTTTGCTGTCATCCCGAATTTACCGAGGGATTTTGTCTGAATAACAACAAAATTAGATTGCTTCGCATTCGCTCGCAATGACGAGTTGATTATAATTCGCCGCACATCAACCACAAAATACAAGCCATAGCAAGGGTTTTCACGCAAAAATAACAAGAAATATAATAAAATTGCTTATCAATCTATTTGTAGACAAAAAACGACTCATCATTTATCGTGATTTTGGAGCAGCCAAATGGTTGTTCTGGGGCGTAGAAACTCCTTCTAAACGCGGTTAGTGTGACCGTTATACGCACTCCTCGACTCAGTCGGGGAGGCGCATGTGTATGTTCAGGCTGCAAAGCTAAAGACTTGCGCGACCTCTCGTTTAGAAGGTTTTCTAACTCCCCGGCACCAGTTTGTTGGGGGTAGGCTATGGTTATTCGGCTGATTGTAAACGCATTATTGTTTGTCTTTGCATTGCTATTATTGGCTTTATGTGGCGTTGCGGCTTGGTTTATGAAGCCATTGGGGCTTTGATTTTTCTTGCTTTTGCACTTCAAATACTATACAATGTATTTTTAATGGAAGTATTTGTATGGCAAATGAAGTGATTCAGGCGCGGGTATCCCCGCAAGTAAAACAACAAGCAGAGGCATTATTTGCGTCGATGGGGTTGAATATCTCCGATGCGGTGCGGATGTTTTTGCAACAAAGCATCAATGAGGGGGGGTTGCCGTTTCAGCCGCGTGGAAAAGTGCCGAATGCCGAAACCATCAAAGCGATGGAAGAGCTTGAGCGCGGCGAGGGGACGCAGGTTAGTTTAAAAGATTTTGGCGCGATGTTAGAAAGACTTGCTAAATGAAAGACGTTGTTTTTTCGGGCGCGTGCGAGCGAGATTTGCGCAAGCTTGTCAAGCGTGGTAAGGATTTATCAAAACTATATGCGGTGGTTGAGTGTCTTGCTAAAGGTGAGGCATTGGCAGCAAAACATACTCCGCATCTGCTAAAGGGTTACTGGAAGCCACATTGGGATTGTCATATTGAGCCAGATTGGATATTGATTTATCAAGTGACTGAAGATGTCATCAAATTAGCCCGCACGGGCACTCATTCGGATTTATTTTAATGCTCACACTTTATAACACCCTCTCGCGGAAAAAAGACGAATTCAAACCGATTGATGCGGAAAATATCCGCATGTATGTCTGCGGGCCGACGGTGTATGACCGCCCACATCTGGGCAATGCCCGCTCTGTGGTGGTGTATGACGTGTTGTATCGCTTGCTTAAGCAGCTTTACCCCAAGGTGACCTATGTGCGCAATATCACCGATGTTGATGATAAAATTAATGCGGCCGCGCTTGCGAATGGTGAGCCGATTTCAGCGCTGACGGGCAGGGTAGAAGGTTGGTTTCACGCCGATATGGCGGCGCTGAATTGCTTGACGCCGAATGTCGAGCCACGCGCCACCGCGCATATAACGCAAATGATTGATATTATCCAAAAGCTTATTGCAAATGGCAATGCTTACGAATCACAAGGGCATGTATTGTTCGCAGTGGATAGTTACGCGGAATATGGCCAATTGTCAGGCCGCAAACTCGATGAGTTGGTGGCGGGTGCGCGTGTTGAGGTGGAATCCTATAAGCGTCATCCAGGTGATTTCGTGCTGTGGAAGCCGGCCAACGCGGGCGATGATGCCTCTAGCGTGTTCCAGTCGCCGTGGGGCGCAGGGCGGCCAGGGTGGCATATTGAATGTTCGGCGATGAGCAGCGAATATTTAGGCGATCATTTTGATATTCATGGTGGTGGCGCGGATTTAATGTTCCCACATCATGAAAATGAAATCGCGCAGAGCCGCTGCGCCAGCCATGATAAATTCGCTAATTATTGGGTGCATAACGGCTTCCTCACGGTTGGCGGCGAAAAAATGAGCAAGAGCTTGGGCAATTTTACCACGGTGAAGGATTTACTCGATAAGGGCGTGCAGGGCGAGGTGATTCGCTTGGCGTTTCTATCATCGCACTATCGCAGTCCGTTAGATTGGACGGAGAAGCTGATGGAAGATTCCAAGAAAAATCTTGATTATCTTTATCGTGCAATCAAAGGTTATGACCCAGTTCAAGACAAAGAATATTCCGCAGATGCTTTTGTAAGACGTCCTGTTCCTGCTGGTACAGGAAGATTTTTAGATATTTTATGCGATGATTTGAACGTGCAGGGTTTGCTTTCAACTATCATATCTGAAGCTAGCTTGATTAATACAATTGGTGCAAAAAATGAATATCAGCGTTACCTTTATAGCTTAGGAAAATTCCTTGGATTTTTTAGTGTTACCCCTGATGTCTGGTTCAAAGGCGTTGGCGATGATTCTGCCATTACAACTCAAATCGAAGCCCGCGCAGAAGCCAAAGCCGCTAAAAACTGGGCAGAGGCGGATAAGATTCGCAAGGAACTGACCGAGGCGGGTATCGTGCTTGAGGATAAACCCGACGGCACGACCGATTGGCGGAGGGCGTAATGGCAAGCAAAGTCGACATTCGCCGTGAAATGACTGCCAAGCGCAGCGCATTCAGCGCGGAAGATGCGGCGCAGGCTTGTGGATATCTGTGTGAGAAACTGGCGGCCGTATCGCTACCAGAATCCTCCATTATCGCCGCTTATAGTGCCGTTCGTGGAGAAGTTGATTTAAATCAATATGTTGATGCCTGCAGAGTGCGTAACAATCCAGTTTGTCTGCCGATTGTTACGGAGTCGGAATTGATTATGCATTTCAAGGAATGGTTGCCTTTTGTGCCGCTGGAAAAAGGGGCGTTTGGGGTGCTTGAGCCGCTCGGTGGAGAACTGGTCGTGCCCAATGTCATTTTGGTGCCGCTGGTGGCGTTTGATCGACGTGGTTTTCGCTTGGGTTATGGCAAAGGATATTACGATGCGACCATCGCAAGCCTGAAGCAAAACAATCCCGCCTTGCTAACGATAGGTATTGCTTATAGCTTTCAAGAAGTAGACACACTGCCCGATGAGCCGCATGATGAGCGACTTGATATGGTGGTCACCGAACAGGAAGTGATACAAATTACATGAAGATTTTGTTTTGTGGCGATGTGGTGGGGCGTGCGGGGCGCGATGTGGTGGTGAAAGAACTTCCACGCATGAAGCGCGACCTCGCGCTCGATTTTATCATTGTGAATGGTGATAATGCAGCGGGGGGATTCGGTATTACCCCTGCGATAACCAAGGATTTTTTTGCCGCGGGTGCGGATGTGGTGACGGGTGGTGACCATGTGTGGGATCAGAAAGAACTCATTCCCATGCTTGCCACTGAAAAACGCCTGCTTCGCCCCCATAACTTCCCAAAGCAAAACCCAGGTAAGGGGTGTGAGATATTCACATCTATTTCTGGCAAAAAAATTATGGTGATTCATTTGCTTGGTCAAGTGTTCCACAAAGAGCATACGGCATGTCCATTTGCCATGGCGGATGAGTTACTCACAGGTCATAAGCTGGGTGTGAACATGGATGCAATTATCGTGGATTTTCATGCCGAGGCGACGTCGGAAAAGACGGCGATGGGGCAATATCTCGATGGCCGCGTTTCATGCGTGGTTGGCAGCCATACGCATGTGCCCACGGCGGATGCACGTATTTTGAAAAAAGGTACGGCCTATCAGACTGATGCGGGCATGTGCGGCGATTATGATTCAGTGATTGGCTTTGACGCGCGCGTGCCGATTGAACGTTTTTTAAATAAGGTCGGCAAGACTAAGCTAGAACCCGCAAACGGAAACGGCACGCTGTGTGGCTTACTGGTAGAAACGAATGACAAAACGGGGTTGGCAGTTAAGGTAGAGGCAATTGGCTTGCATACGTCATCCTGCTGATTTGCTTGCAGATCGAGCAGGATCTCAAGCAGGATAGCTGGATTCTGCTCCATCGCAAACGATGAGCAGAATGACGACTAATTCGCCTTAAACCACGCAATTGTTTTCACTAACCCTCTATCCAAACTGACCTTTGGCTCCCAGCCGAGAATTTCTTTGGCAAGCGTGATATCGGGCTGGCGTTGTTTAGGGTCATCTGCTGGCAGTGGTTTATAGCTGAGCGCGGATTCGCTGCCTGTTTGCTCAAGTATTTTTTCAGCGAGCTCTTCCATGGTGAATTCACCGGGGTTGCCCAAATTAATTGGACCAGTGATGGTATCAGGCGTTTCCATCATGGCAATAAAACCTGCGACCATATCATCGACATAGCAGAATGAGCGCGTTTGCTGGCCATCGCCGTAAAGCGTGATGGATTCATTTTTGAGCGCTTGATTGATAAAGTTGGATACCACGCGCCCATCATCAGCGCGCATATGCGGCCCATAGGTGTTGAAAATCCGTACGACTTTGATTTTAACACCCAGCTTGCGGTTGAAATCAAAGCAGAGTGTTTCGGCGGCGCGTTTGCCCTCGTCGTAGCATGCGCGGGGGCCGATGGGGTTCACATTGCCTGTGTAAGATTCTGGCTGCGGGTGAACAGTCGGGTCGCCGTACACTTCGCTGGTCGATGCTTGCAGGATTCGCGCGCCAAGGCGGTGCGCCAGCTCGAGCATGTTGAAGGTGCCAACCACGTTAATCATCAGCGTACGCACAGGGTCGCGTTGGTAATCGGGCGGCGAAGCAGGGCAGGCGAGGTGGTATATTTCGTCAAATACTTCGCTGACATTGTAGAGTGCAACCACATCATGTAGGGTGAAAGAAAAGCGTGGATTTTGTGATAAGCGTTCGATATGCGCGCGGCTGCCTGATTGGAAATTATCCATGCCCGTGACGTGATGCCCCGCATCAAGCAGCGTTTTGCATAAATGTGAGCCGATAAAACCAGCGGCACCAGTGACCAATATTTTTTTCATAAGAATGGATTGAGATATATAATTGCTTTTGTAGCTGTTTATCTTAGTATTTATCTGCTGTAAATTGATCTGTAGCTATATCTTTTTATTTTTTGTCATTGGAAATCGGATTGATGCATTTTTTGCGCCAGAATAAAAACGATATTATAGCGTGCCTGGGCTTATTCGTGTTGGCGGTTTTGTGCCGCTACCCTTATTTTTCTATACCTGTCATCGATTGGGATGAGTCTGCTTTTATTCTTGTAGCGCGCGATATTCTGCTTGGTCATTTGCCCTTTGAGCGGCTTTATGAGAATAAGCCGCCGTTATTATATGTTATAATAGCAGGTTTTCTTACCATCAGTGATTCTATCGCTGGATTGCGTTTGCTTGGCAGTTTTTGGGTGGCGGGCGGCGCCGTGTTGCTTTTCTTCGCGGCAAAGCGCCTAATGCCCTTTGGGTTTGCATTGTTATCGGCAGTTTTTCTGATCATTTTTATTGGGAATTTTTGTACTGAACGTCATTTTTGGGGAAATGCAGGGTTTGCTCTTATGAGCGAAGTGATTGCCACACCATTTATTTGCGGACTTATTTGGGTCTTATGTAAGCCATCTCTTAAAAATCGTGATTATTTTATGATGGGGCTGATGGTAGCCATGGCGGGATTGGTGCGCACTAATTTATTTGTACTTGGTGTGGTTCCGTTTTGCATGGCTATAATGATATCAACAGATTTCCGAAGTAAGTTGCAGAACATGTTGCACTTATTTTTTGGGGCAGCGATTTTACTGGCGTTGATGGTTGCTTCGTATGGATATGCGGGCCTGCTAAATTTCCTATGGGCTGCAATGCGTTCTCCCGCTGTGTGGGTGAGATTC
>JAYTDB010000179.1:0-4358 GCA_043736135.1 Rickettsiales bacterium | reverse complement strand
AATTGGGCTTACGCAATCAAACGGCAATTCATCGCCAATTATCGCAAAAAGCAGAACGGCTAGAAGGCTTGCTTCGCGGCTTGCCGAAGCCGATTCAATTGTTGCAAATGGCCGAGCAACGGCTGGATGATTGGACGGAGCGACTCATTGCTGCACTGCCCGCTACGCTGGAACGCAAAGCACAGCAGCTGGCACTGGTTGCAGGTAAGCTGCGTCCGCAAACGCTGTATCAAGATATTACGCGCGCGCAAACATCATTAATTGATTATCAGCAACGTATGAACAGCTCGGTTGCGCGCAACCTGCAATGGCGTGAAGAGCGACTCGCAAATTTATCATCGCTGCTTGAAAGCGTGAATTATAAGAAAATCCTCGCGCGCGGTTTTGTGCTCGTCAAAGATATGGGCGGCAAGCTAATTACCTCAGCAAAAGATGCAAAAGGTGAGCTATCGCTGCAATTCGCGGATGGTGAAGTGTGCGTAACGATGAGAGATAAAAGATAAGGGGCTTTCATCATTTCTCCCTCATCCCTTATCATATTTCCTTTGGCCAGCGCTTATGCACCCAGAACCATTGTTCGGGGTAGGCGCGAATCCATTCTTCGAGGATTGCGTTAATTTGCTTCATGATATTTTCCACGTCTTTTGCGTGATTTTCCGTTTTCTCAATCACCAGCGGCGGATAAATATGCCCATCAAAATTCGCACCATGTGTGCGGATGATACGCGTGGGGACAATTGGTATGTTATATTTAAGTGCGAGCTCGGCAACGGCGGTGGAGGTCATCGCGTTGCGTCCAAAAAACGGTATAGCAATGCCGTTATTCATTTTTTGATCCACCAACATAGCGAGTGATTCGCCGCGCTTAAGAGCCTTGATGAGTTGCACAGAGCCGCGAATACCCTTGGCAACCAGCGTGGTTGCATGGTTTTTGCGCATATTCGCCACCAGCTTGTCAATTAGCGGATTGTTTATATGACGGTAAATAATGCCAATTGGCACACCGCGATCATTCCCCATGGGATAAAGCATTTCCCAATTGCCGACATGCCCAGAAAAAAATAAAACGGCGTCCCCCTTTTTGGGTAAATATTCCGCGCCAAAAACCGTCACGCGCGAGGATAGCCGTGTGCCTGGAAGTGATGAAAATTCGGCAGCGACACGCCCCAAATGCGCCCACATATTGTCACGAATGGTGAGGTTTTGTTTGAGTGTATTTTCAGGAAAGGCACGGCTTAAATTATCTAGCGCGGTACGATTTGCAGAAAAAAATTGCCCGACGAATGGGCCGATTTTACTGCCTATCCATGAGGAGATATCAAGCGGTAGCGCGCGGAAAACCGCGAATAAAAAAACGACGATATAATATTCTATTTGATAGATGAGGTCTTTCATACCAATCCTGTAATATAGTCGATCATCGCGTCGGCAAGTTCTGGGTTGCTAAATACCAATTCAATATCAACGACCACGACTTTTTCGCGCAAGAAAGCGGGGAGGCGCACGGCATCTTTGGCGGTGGTCACTAGGTACGCTTGTTCTTTTGATGCGGTTTCAATCAGCGGCATCAGCATTTTATGTGATAGTGGTTGATGGTCGGCGAACGCTTCAAACGCAAGTATATTGGCGCCAATATCCAGCAGCGTGCGTTTGAATTTATCGGGGTAAGCAATACCACAAAAGGCGACGACTTTTTGACCGCGTAATTTTTCGGCAAGCGGGCTGACTTTCGTGCGCGCAAACAAAGTAGGTTTGCCCTCTGGGATGGCAGGTGAATCGGGTAGTGGGTTGATTACCACCGCGCAGTGGGTACGCAATAACGCTTGCGATAATCGCTCACGCAGCGGGCCTGCAGGCAGCAAGAAGCCGTTACCGATTCCAATCGTTCCATCCATCACGAGGAATGAGAATTTTTTGAAGATAGTTTTATTCTGAAATCCATCATCAAATATCAGGAGCTTCGCACCTTTTTTAATCGCGAATTGCGCGGCGGCTAACCTGTCTTTCCCAACAACGGTTGGTAAAACGCGTGCGAGTAATAGCGGCTCATCGCCGACTTCAACGCTGAAGTGTTTGTCGGGATTGACCAGCATTGGGCCTTTGACATAGCCACCATAGCCGCGACTAACATAAAATGCCGTGATATTTTTTTCTTTGAGCTTTGCGCCTACATACAACGCCATCGGCGTTTTTCCTGAGCCACCTGCGGTGATATTGCCGATGCAAATAACGGGAACGGGCAAGGTCACAGATGTGGTGAATAAGCGTTTGTAGAAGGCTGCTGTTTCATAAAAAATGGATAGCGGCCACAGCGCGTAGGCGAGTCGATTTTTGCGTTGCCAGAATGCAGGGGTTTTCATTGTTCAAACACCGACGCAAAGAGATTGATAATCATATCAGACGCGCCGCCTTTCTTGGATACAAAGAGTTTTGCACGTGTTTGCAGCGCATCTAGCAACGCAAATTGCTCGAATAATTTCGCGCTCTCATCAAAGAGCATTTGTGCATTTTCTACAATAATCGCCGCTTGTGAGGTCTTCATTTCATCGTAAATTTCTGCAAAATTATGGATGTGCGGCCCTGTGATAATCGCGCAAGAAAGCCGTGCGGGCTCGAGTGGATTCTGCCCACCATGTGCAACCAGTGAGCCGCCCATAAACACGATGTTGGCGAGGCGGTAGAACAGCCCTAATTCCCCCATCGTATCGGCAATATAGATATTGGTTTGCGGGGTGATAGCTTGCTGTTTTGAGCGTTGATGAATCACACCAAAGGCGGATAATTCGGAAGCGATTTCATCGCCACGATTCGCATGACGCGGAACAATGATAGTGAGCAAATTTGGAAATTGTTTGGCTAGTTTTGCATGGGTCTGTGCAATCAAAATCTCTTCGCCTGAATGGGTGCTGGCTGCTAAGAATATTTTGCGATCAGAGGCGGCGCTATGCAGTTTCATCAGCTCGGATTCATTGCAGGAAAGCGGCGGCGCATCATATTTAATATTGCCTGATTCGATGATTTCCGCAGCGCCTAATTCGCGAAGGCGATTTGCATCGCGGGTGCTTTGCGTGAAGAAAAAACGGAAGGCAGAAAACATCGCACGCGTCACATTCGGATATTTTTTCCACATAACAAAACTGCGTTCAGACATGCGAGCATTGACCACCGCCATCAGGCAAAAATAACGTTTTGCTGCATCAATTAAATTCGGCCAAAATTCGGATTCTACAAACCAAACGACATCGGGATACCAATGCGCGATGAAGCGTTCGGTTGCATCGGGCGTATCAATCGGCGCATAGTGATGCACCACCCCTTTAGGCAATTGTTTGCCCATCAAATTGGCCGAGGTAACAGTGCCCGTGGTCAGCAATATGGATAGCTTAGGAAAGCGCGAGGTGAGTTGGCGAATGAGTGCGAGTACGGAGTTTGATTCGCCGACGCTGGAAGCATGAATCCATAGCAGCGTGCCTTTGGGGCGCATGTGTGACGTATGCCCGAATCTCTCGCCAATGCGGGTGGGATCTTCTTTGCCTTTTGACGTGCGGTAGCGCAACCACAAAGGGATTAGTGGGCTAATCAGCGTGGTGGCGATTTTATAAAATGGCAGCATCGGCAATTTCCACCAGTTGGTTCATGGCGGACTCAACGGCGATTCGCGCCGCTTCATCATCCGCATCTCTGTCTATCATAATGGGTTCGCCAACACAAAACAGGAGTTGTGTGAAGGGGTAGGCCAGCATAAATTTATCCCAGCTACCCATCCGCTTATGATTGCGTGCACTGTAGGTCACGGGCAAAATGGCTTTGCCTGAGAGCTTGGCGGTGATGATGATACCATCCGTGAGTGTTTGATTAGGACCGCGGGGACCATCAGGGGTGACCGATAAATTATCACCATTTTTGAGTGCGCGGAGCATGTTCATAAGTGCTTCGCGCCCACCTTTGCTGGTGGAGCCGGCAATGGTTTTTTGTTTGAATTCACCAATGACATCTGAAATGAGCACGCCGTCGCGGTGCAAGGAAATGAGCACATGCATTTGGCGTTTCGGTGGGCAAACGGCGGGTAATAATAACATCCGCCCATGCCAAAAAGCAAAAATGGCATTGTCATCACCGCGCATATATATCTCGGCATCAGGGTGAATATCGCGGGTTTTTCGAGCGGTAAAATAAACAAAGCGAATATAAAACGCAGCTAACTTCACCAGCCCAGTTTGTACGGCAGGTGATTTCAAAAATTGCTTAAGCGGTCTCACGCTCAAGCTCCGCATATAGTTGATAATATGCCCCTTTTGCCGCAAGCAGGCTTTGATGTGTGCCGCTTTCAGCTACGCGTCCCGCTTCGATAACATAAA
>JAYTDB010000178.1:0-1701 GCA_043736135.1 Rickettsiales bacterium | reverse complement strand
ATAGACGTTGCGTGCAAAAAGGCTGCTGGCATCCACCGCCACATGCGACGGTAAATTACTATAACCAATAATGATGACGCCGTATTTAACGACGACCTTGTCTAGTTTGGTGAGAGGGCAGTTGCCGCCAGATGCCGCCGCTAAATCAACAATGACCGAGCCTGCTTTCATGCCTTTGACCATATCCTCAGTAATCAGCACAGGTGCCGGTCTTCCCGGAATGAGCGCGGTAGAAATCACCATGTCTTGTTTGATGATGGTATCAAAAATGAGTTCACTTTGTTTGCGTTTATAATCGTCGCTCACTTCTTTGGCGTAACCGCCCGCTGTTTCCAAATTCTCATCGGTTTTTACCTCAACAAATTTTGCCCCGAGCGATTCCACCTGTTCTTTGGCCACAGCGCGCACGTCAAACGCCGACACGACCGCGCCCAAACGTTTTGCTGTAGCGATAGCTTGCAAGCCCGCAACGCCCGCACCCAGCACCAATGCCTTGGCTGGCGGCACTGTGCCTGCTGCTGTCATCATCATCGGCACCGCTTTGGCAAAGGCAGCAACCGCTTCAATGACCGCGCGATAACCCGCGAGGTTGCTTTGTGATGATAGAATATCCATGCTTTGCGCGCGCGAGATACGCGGTAGTAATTCTAGCGCGAATGCAGCGATTTTTTTGTCGTTATAAATGGGGAGTAATTCTTTGTTTGCGTGTGGGTCTAACGCGCCGATGAGGATACAACCTTCTTTGTAGGTGCTGATTTCAGCGGCAGATGGGGGAGCTACTTTGATGATGATGTCGGCAGCAGTGATTTTATCAACGATTTGCGCGCCTGCGGCGACGTAATCCGCATCTGCAATAGCAGACGCTAGCCCTGCACCTTTTTCCACCTGTACGCTTGCACCTAGTGCGATATATTTCTTTACCGCATCGGGCGTTACCGCGACGCGTTTTTCATTTGTTTTAGTTTCTAATGGGACGGCGATGATGGTCATGATTTCCATGTATCCTAATGAAGAATTACAGGGAAATATATGTAGTGGATTTTTATGCGCGAGGCAAAGGGAAAAGAGATTAAGCTAGATGGATTGATCCGCCACCAAAGTTAGGCGCATTAGAAGATGTTGGAGCGCCACCTGCAATATCGGCAACAGAATATTTTCCCATAGCGCTTGCATCACCAAGCATTGCATGAAAATCGGGTTGGTGTGGCGCTTCGCCGTGTGATGCGGGGGCTACTTGCGCTAATGTTTCTTGGCTGTTGATTGATGCTTCGCGTGTAATATGTTTTCCGAGCAATTTGGATGCAATCCCTTCGCGCTTAACCGACAAGCTACCTGCAGCCTTATTAATTGGATTATCGGTGAATCCTTTTGAGTCTAAATGTGAAATACCAGACGCTTGAGGGTTTGATGCATCGACGCCTGTTAGCTTTTTGAAGAGTCCAATAAAATACTGCGCAACCGTTTCTTGCATGTTGCTTTCAGGCGCAGAAGGGCCCGTGCTCGCGCCTACGCCTTGGGCGTGCAGCCGTTGTCCTATGTCTTGCAGTTGTGGGCCATCATGTGCGCCAGCCATTTAAAAAACACTCCTTTTCACTATCAATAATAGCATAGGCAACATGTTGTGTGTATGACAAAATTATGACAAGTGGGTTTTTTCGTCATCCCCGCCTAGCTTGTCATGCCAGCGTAGGCTGGCATCCA
>JAYTDB010000177.1:0-3773 GCA_043736135.1 Rickettsiales bacterium | reverse complement strand
CTCCGTTTAACCGAAATCAAATTACCGCTTGATCATCTGCCTGAAGCAATAGCGGCTGCTGCTATTGCGCGATTAAAAATTCAACCGTCTGAGCTGATTTCCTGCGAGATTTTCCGTCGTGCGCACGATGCACGAAAAAAATCAGACATTTTTTTGATTTATTCTCTTGATGTTGAGGTCGCAAATGAATCCGCTGTGCTCAAGCGTTTTGCCAAAGATGTGAATGTTAAACCGACACCGAATATTGATTATCAATTTGTGGCGCATGCGCCGAAAGATTTTTCCGAACGTCCGATAGTCATTGGCGCGGGGCCGTGCGGGTTATTCGCCGCATTGCTGCTGGCGCAAATGGGGTTTAAACCAATTATTTTAGAGCGTGGAAAAGTGGTGCGTGAGCGCACTAAAGATACATGGGGGCTATGGCGCAAGTCGGTGCTCGATACGGAATCGAACGTGCAATATGGCGAGGGTGGTGCGGGCACATTTTCGGACGGAAAACTTTATAGCCAAATTAAAGATCCGCGCCATCTCGGGCGTAAAGTGCTCACCGAATTTGTGAAGGCAGAGGCGCCACCTGAAATTCTCACTGAAGCGCATCCGCATATCGGCACATTCCGTTTGGTCAAGATGGTTGAAAATATGCGGGCGACGATTGAAGAACTAGGCGGTGAATATCGTTGGCAAAGCCGCGTGACCGATTTGGATATTGACGAAAAACGTCAGATACGCGGTGTGGTGTTAGCAAGCGGCGAGCATATTGCCGCAAGCCATGTCGTGCTTGCGATTGGGCATAGTGCTCGCGATACGTTTGAGATGTTGCATCAGCGCGGTGTGTATGTGGAGGCAAAGCCTTTTTCGCTCGGTTTCCGTATCGAGCATCCGCAATCGCTGATTGATGTGGCGCGGTTTGGCGGCTATGCGGGCCACCCGATTTTAGGTGCGGCGGATTATAAACTGGTACATCATGCGAGCAATGGTCGTGACGTCTATAGTTTTTGCATGTGCCCTGGCGGTACAGTGGTAGCTGCAGCATCGGAAGCGGGACGGGTGGTTACTAACGGCATGAGCCAGTACTCACGTGCTGAGCGCAACGCAAATGCGGGTATTGTGGTTGGTATCACGCCTGAAATTGATTATCCTGATGGCCCACTCGCAGGTATGGAATTTCAGCGCAAATGGGAAGAGGCGGCGTTTAAAGCAGGCGGCGGGACGTACGCTGCGCCCGCGCAACGTGTCGGAGATTTTATTGCAGGTCGTGCGTCCACCTCGCTCGGAACGGTTGTGCCGTCATACAAACCCGCCGTGTTGCCGACTGATTTATCCAGCTGTTTGCCTGATTACGCGATTGTAGCGATTCGCGAGGCATTGTCAGCGTTTGGGCGGAAAATTAAAGGTTTTGATATGGATGATGCGGTGCTGACAGGTGTGGAAACGCGTACATCATCGCCGATTCGCATCAAGCGCGATAATGATGATTTACAAAGCATCAATACACGCGGATTATTTCCCGCTGGTGAGGGTGCGGGTTATGCTGGTGGTATTTTATCGGCAGGGGTTGACGGCATTAAAATCGCTGAAGCGGTGGCACTGAGTATGATTGCGGCATAGCGCAGAACTTCACCTCCCCCGCAAGCGGGGGAGGTGAAGAAAGATTTTACGCCACGTCTTTTTGTTTCTGCATCGTCTCAAATGCAGCCCACACACCACCTTCACCATGCCAATCGCCTTTAGTCGCGGCTTTGGAATATTCAGTGGAACGCGCTTCAAAGAAATTCGCGTGTTCAACGCCATTCAGCATCGCCGATAGCCATGGAAGCGGATGCTCTTTGGCTTGTTTATATTCGCCTTTTTCGCCGGTAAAATACCCATATTGCGGCTTGAGTTTCAGTTGCGTCAAACGCCAATCGCAAATGTAACGCACATACGATTTAATATCGTTCGGGGTCATGCCTTGCACATCACCCATCTCAAATGCCAGCTCAACGAATTTATCTTCGAGTCCGACCATCGTGGTGCCGACATCAATGATGTCGTCTGCAACTGCTTTGGTGACGCAGCCTGTTTCATCTGCCCATTCATGGTAAAGGCGGATGATGGATTCGCAGTGGAGTGATTCATCGCGCACCGACCAGCTCACAATTTGCCCCATGCCCTTCATCTTGTTATGGCGCGGGAAGTTCATCAACATCGCGAACGATGCGAACAGCGCCATCCCTTCGGTAAATGCGCCGAACATCGCGAGTGTACGCGCTACGTCAGAACATGTTTCGGTGCCAAAGCTATGCATATAATCGGCTTTTGCGCGCAAGCTTGAATATTGTTTGAACGCAGAAAATTCGGTGTTCGGCATACCCAATGTTTTCAGCAGCAGCGCGTAAGCATCAATATGCACGGTTTCCATATTGGTGAATGCCGCCATCATCATTTGGATTTCCAGCGGTTGGAAAATCGGGATGTAGCGTTTGAAATAATTGTCCGACACCTCAATGTCTGATTGGGTGAAGAAGCGGAAAATTTGCGTGAGCAAATTGCGCTCCGACTCGGTCAGGCGTGTGCCCGCCCAATCTTTCACATCTTCACCGAGCGGCACTTCTTCGCCCATCCAGTGAATTTGTTGTTGGCGTTTCCACGCATTATACGCCCACGGATAGCGCTCAATGTTATAACTGCCGGTGGTTTCCAGCAGGCTGATAACGCCTTTGCCTTGGAGTGAAAGTGGATTTTTATCAGCGTAAATTATTGACATGCGAGACATTCCTCATAATCGGTGCGTTTCATTTCAACACTGTTTTCGGTTTTGGCTTCAGCACCCACATGCTCTGCACGTTGGATGGATTTTGAGCGGCAGTAATAGAGCGATTTTACGCCTTTTTCCCACGCTGTCCAATGCAACATCAGCAAATCCCATTTATCGATATCAGCAGGTAAAAACAGGTTGATCGACTGACCTTGGCACACAAACGGTGCGCGGTCGCCCGCAAGTTCCACTACCCAGCGTTGATCAATTTCAAAGGCGGTTTTGAAGGTATCTTTTTCATCTTGCGTTAGGAAATCCAAATGCTGTACCGAGCCTTCATTATCCATAATCGTTTGCCATACCGCATCGGTATTTTGCTCTTTTTCATCGAGCAATTTTTGCAGATATTGATTCTTTACCGAGAAGCTGCCCGATAAAGTTTTGTGGGTGTAAACATTGGCAGGAATCGGCTCAATACAAGCCGATGTGCCGCCGCAGATGATGGAAATAGACGCCGTAGGTGCAATCGCAATCTTATGCGAGAAACGCGCCTTGATGCCACGTTCTTCTGCATCAGGGCAAGAGCCACGTTCTTCCGCGAGTGTGACCGATGCTGCGTCCGATGCGCGGCGAATATGGCGGAACATTTTCAGGTTCCATGATTTTGCCATAGCACCTTCAAAGGCAACATTTTTTTGTTGTAAGAATGAGTGAAATCCCATGAGGCCCAAGCCCACCGAGCGTTCCCGCGCCGCAGAATATTTCGCCCGCGCCATACCGTCTGGTGCAGTGTCGATAAATTCTTGCATCACGTTATCCAAGAAGCGCAGAATATCCTCAATAATCATCTCGTCTTTGTGCCACTCATCCCACGTTTCCGCGTTGAGTGACGACAGGCAGCACACCGCAGTGCGGTCTTTGCCCAAATGGTCTGGGCCGGTAGGAAGCAGAATCTCGCTGCAGAGATTCGACATGCGTACCTTTAGGCCCAGTTCGCGTTGATGTTTCGGCATCGCCTTATTCGCGGTGTCGATAA
>JAYTDB010000176.1:0-15571 GCA_043736135.1 Rickettsiales bacterium | reverse complement strand
GCAAAAGGAATACTTGCATCCCAGAAGCCAACTGAGATAACGGGGCTACCTACTTTGTCATATTGTGAAATTTTAATATCGCGAAACTGAATGGTTGGTTGAGGGAAGAAAGAAAGCGTTGTGCCGCCCCGCACTTCTGCCTTTGCACCCGTAATAGCCTCGATTTGCTCTGCCAAACGCTGTTCAAAGGGCTTCGTTGGTATAAAATTAGGAGCAAATTGCAACAATGCAAACAGCACTAAAAGCAATCCAGCAAAGAGTCTGGCTAGCTTATTTGCAGAGGATGATGGTTTTTTGGACTTCATATATTCAACATAATGGAAAACGATGTTACTTTCTAATCATAAAAATGCCTTGTTCGCCAAAGAAATTTGCAAACGGGCCTTTATTATGAAAATAATTAGGTAGTCCCTGCTCGCTAACATATAGGCGGCGCTCAATACTCAAATTCAATTGCTCACACAGCACGACAAAATCCGCAATCGTGCAAAAATGAATATTCGGGGTATCAAACCATTCATGGCTGAGGCTTTTTGTAACTGGCATCCGCCCTTTGAACAGCAAATAATAACGATTTTTCCAATGGCCAAAATTTGGAACCGATACAATCGCATGTCGCGCGATACGCACCAGCTGCTCCAGCACTTCCTTTGGCTGACGCAGCGTTTGCAGCGTTTGGCTCAAAATCACATAATCATAGGCTTGGTCAGGATAGTGGATTAAATCCGTATCCGCATTGCCCTGAATAACCGAAAGCCCTTTGGCAATCGAGCGATGAACGCCCTGCTGGCTTAATTCAATTCCACGACCGCTTACTTGCTTATTATCACGCAACCATTCTAGCAATTCCCCCTCAAAGCAACCAACATCCAGCAACGAACTTCCTGGTGTTACCAAATCAGCAATAGCCTGTAGGTCGGGGCGTAGTTTGCTCATAAATTCAACCTAAATTGTTGTGCGCAGCCCTTTAAAAACCCTGCAATTGTAGCATCCAGCTCAGGCAATTCTAACAAAAAGGAATCATGCCCTTTGTCTGATTCAATTTCGGCAAAACTCACATCTGCCGCCACTGCATTCAGCGCGCGCACCAGCTTGCGGCTTTCGTCGGACGAATAGAGCCAATCGCTGGTAAAGGACACAACCAGAAAACGAATTTTTGTGCCTTTAAAAACATCCGCGATGCTCACCGATCCACCTTCAGTTAAGTCAAAATAGCTTGCCGCACGCGTTAGATATAAATACGAATTAGGGTCAAATCGCTCAACAAAGCTTAGGCCTTGATGGCGCAAATAGCTCTCAACACGAAAATCGGCATCAAAGCCGTAGGTATAATCCTCGCGGTCCTGCAAATTGCGACCAAATTTTTCTTGCAGCGTTTCTTGCGATAGATAGGTCACATGCGCCGCCATCCGCGCAACTGCCAAGCCTTTGGTGGGATATTTTCTTTGCGCGAGATAGTCCCCTTCGCACCAATCAGGATCCGCCATAATCGCTTGCCGGCCAATTTCATGGAAGGCTATATTTTGCGCTGATTGACGAATAGCAGTCGCAATCGGCATCGCCGCCCGCAAACGATTGGGGTATCGCCGCGCCCATTCGAGCACTTGCATACCGACCATTGAACCACCTACTGCACAAAATAGCGTGTCGATTCCAAGCGCGTCCAGCAGCAAAGCCTGTACTTTCACCATGTCTGCAATAGTGATGAACGGGAATTGCAGCCCATAAGCCTTACTCGTGCTCGCATCAGTTTCTTTGGGGCCAAACGACCCCATACAGCTGCCAATAACATTACTGCAAATCACAAAATATTTATCGGTATCAATGGGCTTCCCCGCTCCCACCATACGATCCCACCAGCCCGATTTCCCTGTCACCGGATGCTCGCCGCACAGATATTGATCGCCAGTCAGCGCATGGCAAACCAAAATTGCATTGTTTTTTTCTGCATTCAAAGTGCCGTAAGTTTGATAGGCAACGGGGATGTCGCGCACTTCGACACCTGTTTCAAGTATCAACGGCGAATCCTTAGCGAGTGTAATCACCTCGCCGACCTCAACCTCACTATAGTTTGACCCAAAAAATGATTTAACTTGCATAATGAGATGTTTACACCGATTCTCGCTTGCTGCCAACAACCATTTACGCTAATTATTTTCCCTATGACCGACGTATTGAACCCACTCCGAGAACAAATCGACGCTATTGATGAGCAACTAATCAGCTTAATCAAACAGCGCATCTCTGTCGTCGAGCAGGTGGGGAAATTCAAAAAAGCCACCGCACCGAACCTATGCCCTGTTCGCGCAGGTCGCGAAGCAAGCATGATTCGTAACATTGCCGAAAGCTTTAAAGGCTCATCTTTCTCTGCTGCCACTGCGGCGGCTATCTGGCGACTTATTATTGGCGCCTCTACCCACGCCGAATCAAAATTGGTCATCTCCGTTTTATATAACGAAAAGGAACATGATTATTTCTGGATGGCGCGCGAATATTTTGGCCCAAGTGTCACCATCATCAAACAACCCAACGTTAAACGCATTATAAGTGATGTGTTGGAAGGCAAATCAACCATTGGCTTGCTACCAAATTTCTTGGCAAATGACGGCGAGGAGTGGTGGGCATCATTGGTGCAAGCATCGGCTGATTCACCCAAGATTTTTGCACATCTTCCCTTCGTGTTTACCGATGAGGCGGCGAAAAGAATGCCAACTGCGCTTGCGATTGCAAAATTAGTTCCCGAGAGTTCGGGCGAGGACACCTCGTTTTATGTTCTGCACACGCCGCACGATGTCAGCCGAAATCGCCTTCAAAGCAGTTTTGCCGCCGCGAATTTAACCGCGCAATGGCACGGAGTTTTAACACCGCACCCTGATTCTCGCTTGCATTTAATCGAGATAAAAGGATTCATTGAGCCATCACACGAACAGTTCAAGCAATTCACTGACTCCTTAGGCTCATCGCTCCTGCAAGTCACATTCTTGGGCGCGCATGCCATACCATTTACGTTAGCCTCAGAAAAGTAATACTATGGAAAAAAAACGCCCAATTCCTAAAGCATCCATACTCGACATCACCCCCTATGTTGGTGGAAAATCGAAAGCGGCAGATGGCGTGCGCGTGGTCAAATTATCGTCAAATGAGACACCTTTAGGCCCCAGCCCGAAAGCGAAAGCCGCATACATATCAGCTGCAGAAAGCCTCCATCGCTACCCCGATGGCAATGCCACAGCCCTGCGTCAAGCCATTGCTCATCGCTATGACCTGCCTATTGATAATCTCATTTGTGGTGCTGGCTCCGATGAACTTATTGGCTTGTTAGTACATGCTTATGCGGGTGCTGGCGATGAAATCGTCATCAGCGAGCACGGATTTTTGATGTATAAAATTTACGCGCAAAGCTTTGGCGCAAGTGTGGCGGTGGCGAAAGAAACATCGCTACGTTCAGATGTCGATGCACTACTTGCAGCGGTGACTGAAAAAACTAAAATCGTTTTTATCGCCAACCCGAATAATCCAACGGGCAGCTATATCAGCGAAGAAGAAATGAACCGCCTACATGCAGGGCTACCCGCGCATGTGATTTTGGCGATTGATGGCGCTTATGCCGAATATCCTGACGTATCGAATTACAGCGATGGCAGCGAGCTGGTTGCCGTGCATGACAATGTGGTGATGTTACGCACCTTTTCAAAAATTTATGGTCTAGCTGCACTGCGTATTGGCTGGTGCTATGCGCCGCTACATATCGTTGATATTTTAAGCCGTATTCGTGGGCCATTCAACCTCTCCACCCCTTCAATTGCTGCGGGCATTGCCGCAATTGAAGATATTTCGTTTACCGCCGCCACCCGCGCATACAATAACCGTGAATTAAAAAATCTTGAAATTGCCTTACGGAAATTAGGGTTAACTGTTCACCCAAGCATCGCCAACTTTATCTTAGTCGAGTTTTCCGAAGGCGCTCACAATGCGTCTGCCGCCAATGAATGGCTGATGAAGCGCGGCTTAATTGTCCGCGAAGTCAAAAATTATGGGCTGCCAAAATGTTTGCGTATTAGCGTGGGCGAAACAGAAGATAATAAAGCGGTTGTAAGTGCACTCAGCGAATTTTTACAAAGCTAAGCCATGTTTGCACAAATCAACATCATCGGCTTGGGGTTGATTGGCAGCTCAATTGCCCGCGCCGTGCGCGACAACAAACTCTCCGACACACTGATTGGCTGCGACGCCAACGAGGTCGCAGTCGCCTATGCACTCAAAAACGGGTTTATCGATAAAGGCAGCAAAGATGCCGCCTATAACATCGCGCAGGCTGATTTGGTTATTATTGCAACGCCGACTGGAATATTAGAACAAATTTGTACGCATATTGCCCCACATTTAAAAGCGGGCTGCGTGGTGATGGATACGGGTTCTGTAAAGGTAACTCCACTGGAAATAATGTTGCGCTGCTTGCCTGAGCACGCTGTTATCATACCCGCCCATCCGATTGCTGGCAGCGAACAATCGGGCGTGAGCAGCGGCAAAGCCGATTTGTTTGATAAGAAACGTGTGATTATTTCTCCTGAAAAACCATTACCCGAAGATACACTCCAGCATATCGCCAGCTTCTGGCAAGCCTTGGGAGCGCGGGTTGAGGCGATGCCCGCAGATATGCATGACCGAATTTATGGCTATATTTCGCATCTTCCGCAACTCCTCGCTTATGCAGCAACCGCAATCGTATCGCCGCAAACAGACGAATTGCTTGCCTCACAAAAGCTTCGTCAATTTACACGGCTTTATGCTTCAGACACCGTGTTGTGGAGCAATATTTTATGCTTGAATAGTGCGATTATCCTGCCCGCGTTGGATCGTTATTTGAGCGTAATCACGCACATCATCAATGAGCTGAAAACCGCACCTGCCGATGCAGCCCCCGCCAAGGATGATGCGGAAAACCTCACCCGCACAGGGTTATTCCCGCGCATCGTTGCGTCTTGTTTAATTACGACGGTGATGGAAGCAGAAAAAAATTCAGGGCTTTCTTTTGCGCGTTATGCTGGCGGCGGATTCAAAGATTTTTCTGCCCCAAGCGAAACCACACCAGAAGAAGATATGGAGCATATCTCCACCCATTATAGGTTGGTGATTCCATTGCTTGAACGCTTTGAAAAACAGCTGCTGTTTATTCGCGATATCATTGAAAAAAATGATGAAGCATTATTGGCTGAATCGCTCAAATAGTTCGAGCATCTGCGCGTGGTCTTTCACGTATGCATTATAAGAAAATCCCGCAAAGTCTTTATCGGTAAAGCTGGTTTGTTCGCGAGCAAAATCACCATATAAAATCGCTGAAACACCACAGTTTCCAGCACATTCTAGATCAATTTCACTATCGCCAATAAACCATACGGATTTATCAAGCGGCAAAACCGAGTCCTTGAATGCCAACTCGACGGGTGCGTTATAGGGCTTATCTTTTGCAGCATCTTGCGCGCCGACCACGGCTTGGAAATAATGTCCCCAGCCGATATTTTCAATCTCCATGCGCAAATTATCGCCTTTTTTATTGCTAACGACGACACAAAAAATGCCGCTCGCCTTAATCGATTTTAGCAACGATTCCGCACCATCTAGCGATTCCAATTTGCTCAAATGATGTTTGCGATATTCCGCCTGATAAATTTCACCAGCTTCTTTCCAGTTTTCACCAAACACTTCTGGAAACGAATCGCGCATCGATTTTTTTACGCGGCTGCGCGTCATGTCAAACGTCCACTCAGGCAAACCTTTTGCGACCAGCGTTGCGTTTAATGCGGTATGAATAATCGGCCATGTATTGACCAGCGTATTATCCCAATCAAAAATAATGGCAGAAGGTTTAGCGAGTGTCATGCGAAGCGTTTTCCCGTCTGCTCAAGAATATGATCATAATAAAGTTGCAGTAGTTTTTTGGTAACAGGACCAGGCTTTCCCTTACCAATCGTCACATCATCCACCCTCACCACTGGCAACACATTCACGCTAGTCGAAGTGATAAACGCCTCTTGCGCGGACTTAATTTCCTGCATATTAAATGCACGCTCATGCACAACAATGCCCGCTTTGCGCGCCAACTTCAGCACCACGTCACGCGTAACCCCACCCAAAATATGATTATCTAAATGATGGGTAATCAATTCCCCTTTAGCATTGACGATATAAGCGTTTGAAACCGAACCTTCAGTGATTTGTGCGTTATCCATCACCAACCAAGCCTCACGCAAACCCTTGGTACTCGCCGCATTTTTTGCAATCACGTTCGCCAACAAAGATATGGATTTAATATCGCGGCGAGCCCAACGATTATCAGGATATGTCATCACTTTTACACCCTCTTTTATCTCGCTCGGCTTTGGCGATTTAGGCCCGCAAATAGTCATGGTGAGTGCAGGTTTTACATGCTTAGGAAATGGATGATCGCGCTTTGCCACACCGCGCGTCACTTGCAAATACAAGCCACCATCACGCTTGCCGTTTTGATCCATCAATTCTTGTATAACCAGATTCAGCGCAGCGCGAGACATAGGGGCTGCTATATGCAGCTCTTTCAAGCTGCGCTCAAGCCGCTCCCAGTGCAAATCCGCATCTAACAATACGCCATTATAAAACGCGCAATATTCGTAAATTCCATCCGAAAACTGATAACCACGATCTTCAATATGCACCAGCGCATCGCTATGCAGAACATATTCACCATTTACATAACTAATTCTTGCCACGCTATCCCCTCTACAAATCTGCTTTGCCAGCGCTTAAAAATTTCCGCGGGTTATAGCCAAAATCTTGTGCAGCATCATGATGAAAAAATACTAAATCTTCATTCATCCGATGCGCCATATCCCCCGTCACATGCGCCTTATGCAGCACAACTCCCGCTAGTGAAAATGCAAATGGCAAAAAGCTCGTCGCCACGATTTTCGGTTCTTTTCCAAGCACGCGAAAAATACGCACCAACATATTATAATAGCTAATCACCTCGCCGCCACTTACGTTGTATGATTTATTGAATGCTTGCGGGTTATACGCCGCCTGCAAAGCCGCAAGAGCAATATCTTCCGCATGTACAGGCTGCCTACGGCCCATCGCAGGTGGATAAATAAAGAACCGTCCAAAACGTTCAATGAATCGTGCAATTGATGAGATGTTTTGATCCAATCCTACACCATAAATCATCGTCGGGCGCAAGATGGTGTATGACATGTTATGCACTCCAGAAAGCCTCGCAATCTCGGCCTCTGCGAGCGTATGCTTGGCCACAATATTTTTTTCAAACGCATTATGCGATGCGGCTTTAGAGTAAATCGAAGTTGAGCCAATCGCCACCACATGCTTCGTTTCGGCATCAGCAATTAGCGGCAGTACTTTCGGCAAAAACCATTGCGGCGCGCAGTGAATGGTCGCATCTGCCAGAAATCCCCCTAAGGAAAAATCATCACGCGTCAAATCCGCTTTCAGCCATTTTAAACGCGGATGCGCAAATGGTAATGGCTCCTCACGACTAACCGCAAGTACCGCTGCCCCCATCTGCAACAAATGCTTCACCACATACACGCCCACTTGGCTAGTCGCCCCCGTTACCAATACGGTTTTACCACTTAGGTTGCCTTGCTTGCCTTGATCAACCAACGAACTTGCCAAAATCATTAGCTTACGGCTGGCGGCCAATTCAGCGGCATCGCCTTTTGATTTTCTACCTAACACACGCGTTTTGATGGTATAACGCGCCCATATCGCCGCTTTCAACAAGGGCAACACGCCAATAAAACTGTTATCAGCAAAATGCTTCTCAAAATAACGCACAAAGCCTTTGGCCTTATGCCCTTCAATAAATTCGCTGGTCACGCTGCCGCTGGTCGATAAAAGATGCGCCACTTTTACCTTTGGCACGCACACAATGCGCTTACCCGCACGCGCTACGCGAATACATACATCCAAATCTTCCACATGCAGGAAATAGCCTTCATCCAAGCCAGATAAAGCTTCATAATCTGATTTCCGCATACACATACACGCGCCAGAAATCGCTTCCACCACATGTGTTTCATCTGGCATCACATTGCCTGAATTATTCAAACCACGCAGACCTAAACGGCTAAGCCCAAGAGCTTCAACCAAAGCAACCATCGGCGTCAGTAAATGCCTACGGCCACCACGCTGTTCGCTGCCATCGGGATTCACCAAATGTGGCCCCGCAATAACCGCATCGGGTATTTTTTTCAGTTCTTCAACCAGTGTCTTTAACGCCTGTGGCGGCAAGATACAGTCAGGGTTGAGCAGTGTGATATATTCACCCGTTGTCGCCCGTGCGCCCTTATTGCAGCCTGCTGCAAAACCAATGTTTCCATGCCCGCTGATAATTTTTAAGCGAGGATCAACCAGCGACATTTGCTGCACCCGCGCAAACACATCAGGCGGATTGCCATTATCAATCAATACCAATTCGGCTAAATCTTCTTGCTGTAATACGCTCGCAATCGCCGTAAATAAAACGCTACCCGTATGGTAGCTGACCATGACAACGCTGATACTCATAGCCCCTTCCATGCAATTGGATTTTGTTTATAATGAGCGAAAGAAGCAAGCGACGCATCACGCACAGAGATTACAGGATTGTTCAGCGGCCATGCAATATTTAAGTCCGCATCATTATACGCAATGCCGCCCTCACCTGCCGCATTATACCCAGCCGTTACCTTATACATCACATCCGTCGGCACATCACCGAGCACACAAAAACCATGTGCAAAACCAGCGGGAATCCATAAAAGCAAGCCATTCATATCGCTCAACTCAACGCCAAAATGCTGGCCATAAGTCGACGAATTCGGGCGAATATCTACCGCCACATCCCAAATGCGTCCACGAATTACACCAACAAGTTTGCCTTGCGCTGGGCTATGCTGATAATGCAAACCGCGCAGGATATTCGGCGCAGATCGCGAATGATTATCTTGTAAGAACTCCACGGGAAGCTCTAATTCCGCGAAACGTTCGACGTGGAAACGCTCAACAAAAAAACCGCGCTCATCGCCCAGCATATTTAGCTGAACAAGCGATAAATCAGGAATGTTTGTTGGTATTAGCTTCATAAATCTCTTGTTCCCACTGCGTAAGTCCAACACTCCAATCAGGAAGGGTTACTGAAAACACCTGTTTTGCCTTGCTGCAATCCAGTCTGGAATTCAGCGGACGCTTTGCAGGCGTCGGATATTCCGCAGTGGTAATGGGTTGAATGAGATTACATTTAATGCCTGATTCGCGCGCGCTTGCAAGCGCTAAAATAGCTTGCGCGAATCCAAACCAACTGACCTGCCCGCCAGCGCACAAATGATAAATGCCTGAGGAAAAAATTTTCGCTAAAAACGCCTGATTCAACGCAGCAATCGTTGCCGCCGCCAATTGTGGTGCATAGGTTGGCGCACCAATTTGATCATTCACCACTGAAATACTCTCGCGCTCAGAAAATAAACGGCGCATCGTATTCGCAAAATTTTTACCCTTCGCATCATACACCCAGCTTGTGCGGAAAATCATATAATCCACGCCTGAATCCACAATCAACCGCTCGCCGAGTAGCTTGCTTTCACCGTAAACGCTGAGTGGGGCGACCATCTCCTCTTCGCGGCGAAAGTGATTGCCGCTACCATCAAATACATAATCCGTTGAATAATGCACCAGCGGAATATTTTTTTGTTTACACCATAAGGCGAGCTCACCCACTGCCGATGCATTTACCCGCAGCGCCAATTCACGCTCGCTCTCCGCCTTATCCACCTGCGTATAAGCGGCGGCATTCATCACCGCACGAACAGAAATCTCATTCAGCACATCCGTAAAATTTTGCTGTGATAAATCGACATCAACCGTAATCGCATCATCACCTAATTGCCGCAGTAATGCGCTGCCCACTTGCCCGCTTGCGCCGAGTACGAGAATTTTCTCGCTCATAATTTCCATTCGTCCGCAAGATCGCGTAAATATCGACCATAATCATTATTACCATAATTATCTGCCAATGTTTTAAATTGCGCTGCCGTGATAAAGCCGCGCTGATAAGCAATCTCCTCCAAGCAAGCGATTTTCAAACCTTGGCGTGCTTCGATGATTTGTACAAACTGGCTGGCTGCCAAAAGTGAATCCGGCGTTCCTGTATCGAGCCAAGCAGTGCCGCGCTCCATCAGCTCCACCTGCAATTCACCATGCTGCAAATAGGCGTTATTCGTATCGGTAATTTCCAGCTCGCCACGCGCGGATAATTTTTGATTTTTTGCAATCTGCACCACGTGATTATCATAAAAATACAACCCCGTTACGGCAAATGGTGATTTTGGATTTTTTGGCTTTTCTTCAATACTCAGCGCTTTGCCATTTGCATCCATCTCAACCACACCATACCGCTCAGGGTCACTCACACGATAAGCAAATACTTTAGCACCTTGCGTCAGTTTCGCGGCTTGCATAACCTGCGCTGCAATCGCTTGGCCGTAAAAAATATTATCTCCCAAAATCAAGCAGACAGGGTTACCTGCAATAAATTGCTCACCAATAATAAACGCTTGCGCAATACCGTCAGGCTTTTCTTGTTGAGCATAGGAAATTTTTAAACCCAATGTCGCGCCATCACCTAGCAGCATTTGCATCATCGGCAAATCACGCGGGCTAGAGATAATCAGCACCTCAGAAATACCCGCCTGCATCACGATAGAGAGCGGATAATACAACATCGGCTTATCATAAATCGGCAGCATCTGCTTGCTCACAACGGACGTCATAGGCGCTAAGCGCGTACCCGAACCGCCGGCTAAAATAATCGCTTTCATGTTGCTTTTTTCCTTACCATTTCCGTACACCAATCTTGATTTTCTAAATACCATTCAATGGTTTTTCTGAGGCCTTGTGTAAACGTATAGTTCCGCGTAAATCCAAGCTTATGCTGCGCTTTGCTATCATCAATCGCATAGCGTTTATCATGCCCCAAACGGTCGGTCACAAAGGCGATTTGCTCGGCATAACTTCCTTTTTCTTTCGGACGCAAACCATCCAATATTGCACAGACATCACGCACAAGAACGATATTCTCCACCTCGGCATCGCCACCGAAATCATAAATTCCCCCCGCCTCACCTTGCGATAACGCCAACCACACACCATTTACATGATCTTCCACATGAATCCAATCACGCACATTTTTTCCATCGCCATACACAGGCAAATCTTCGCCCGAAAGCGCGCAATGAATCATTCGCGGAATCAATTTTTCGGGGTGCTGACGCGGGCCATAATTATTCGTGCAATGCGTTGTAATGGCAAACAACCCGTATGTTTCAAACCATGCGCGCACCAGATGATCAGCCGCCGCTTTCGACGCTGAATAAGGCGAATTAGGCTGATACTTTGAGTTTTCCGAGAATTTTCCTGTCGCACCTAATGAGCCGTAAACTTCATCAGTTGAGACCTGCAAAAAACGAAAATGTGGTTTATCTTTTGCGTATGCTCGTGCGGCTTCCAGCAACGAAAATGTGCCGCTGATATTGGTATTCATAAATGCGGATGGCCCTGAAATCGAATTATCAACATGCGACTCAGCAGCAAAATTTACCAGCGCATCAACATCATAATCCACGAGCAATTTAGCTACTAACGCCTGATCGTTGATATCACCAACCACCAGCTTCCAATACTTTGAATCAATCCAGCTTAAGTTGGATTCTGAACCCGCATAGGTTAATGCATCCAACACAATGACGTGCTTTCCGCGCGCGACTGCCTGCGCGACAAAAGTCGAGCCAATAAAGCCCGCACCACCCGTAACTAATATGCTATTTAATATGTTCATAATAACGAGAAACTAACAGGAATAAGGAACTCCAGCAACTCACCTTTTGGATAGTCGCTCGGCACTGCTGGAACGGGATTTGCGCGTTTAATCATATCAATCGCGGCGTGATCCAACATTTCTGAACCTGTCGTGTATTCAAGCGCGTAATAACGCACAGTTCCCTTACGATCAATCCGCACGCGCACAACCGTAGAACCTTTCAAACCCTGCACTCGCGCCTCTTCAGGATACACCTTGAATTTTTGAATCCACAATGAAATCAGCTGCGTATAGCGCGACATAATCTCCGCATCTTTTGTACCTGTGGGAGATGTCAGCGCAGCGTTTTTTGATACAGAATTCACCTCGCGAACGAATTGTTTTGCATCCAACTTGTCAGGCGCTTTCACTTGTGGGGCGGCTTGCGTCTGGTTGCCCGAAGCCTCAGGCTCAGGCTGCTTTTTTTGCATATCTTTTGCAATTCTGTCGAGCGCATCATCGACACTCGGTGCATTGGTATTTAGTGCCGCTTGCGTTTCTATTTTTTCTAACTCGGGGTCTTGCTCATCACCCGCACCCAAACGAATATTGAGCACACGAATAGGAATATCCTGCACAATACTTTTCGGCGATAAATTCCACACAATAAATCCAAGTGAATGCAGCAACATCGCCACCAATAAGGTGATAAAGAAATGCCGCTCATTCAACATATACGGCGCTTGTTGACTATTGTTCAACATGAATCACCGCCTTTGATTGCGTCACCACGGAAAGCTGTTTGCCGCCTGCGGCTTTTATCGCATCCATCAAATCAATCACCGTATTAGCGGCAACCGTTGCATCGGCTTTCACCGTGATGATTTTTTCAGGGTTATTGCTAAGAATCGGCGTCAAAAATGCTTTTGTTTCTTCAATCGGCACAATGTCGTCACCGACAATAATTTCATTATGCTTACCCAGTAAAATAACCAAATGCCCCTCGTCAACCAGCTTGCCACTTTGTGCAACTGGCGGATCAATCGGAAGCAGCTCAAACTTCTCAACCGCACCCGCCACCATAAAGAAAATCAGCAAGAACATCGAAATATCGATAAGCGGAATCAAGGATATTTCAATGCGTTTGCGTTTTGGGCGATCAAAATCCATCGCAGACTCCGTCATTCTGCTTTTCGTGCAACGAAAGAGCAGAATCCATTTTACCCAACAGGCCTGAGATCCTGCTCGATTTTTTGTAAAAATCAGCAGGATGACGATTATCACTCATTTTTTCCACTTCCGCACAAAGATACTTTGCCCGCCAGCCGCATAAATCCTATCCATCGCACCAACCATCTGCTGCATCGTGACGCCTTTATCGGTAAGCAACATCATTTTAGTCGTCGCATCTTTTTCAAACATCGCCTTCAGTGTTTTGTCCAAATCATCGCCTTCAAGCTTGCGCTTTCCTAGCTGCAAATCACCATTTTCATAGAGGAACAAACGGATTACTTCCTGCTTTTCTGCCGATTTCCCGCCCGCAGACGGCAATATCAATTCCAGCGACTCCACCCGCATGAACGAGGTGGTGAGCATGAAGAAAATAATCAGAATAAAGGTAATATCAATCAGCGGCGTCAGCGGAATAGCGCGCATAGGTTCTTTACGTTTTGTTTCAAAATCCAACAAAGTTTTTTCCTAATATTTAGGGCTGAGCAAATGCAATGTTGATGATTGTTTTGGTGCAATATTCTGTTGCACAGAAACAGTTTCCGCCTGCTTAATACGCGCCTCTTCCGCTTTGCGTGATTCCTCAATCGCGAGCAAACGCTCATTACGGCGGAATTCATCTTCTAATGACAGAATTTGCACAGTCACATCTTTCATCGTCGCCCGCACCCTTTCAATCACCCCATCCAGCACGTAATGCGCCGCAAGTGCAGGAATCGCCACCGCTAAACCACCTGCCGTGGTCAATAGTGCTTCCCAAATACCACCCGCAAGCAAGCTAGGATCAACCCGCGTGCCAGACAGGCTTAATTTAGAGAATGAGCCAATCATCCCGATAACCGTACCGAGCAAGCCAATTAGCGGCGCAATCATCGCGACCATCTCAAGGCTACGCAAGTAAGATTCCAAATAACGAATATCGCCCGAGCCAACGCGCTGAATTTCTGCTTCCTTGCTTTTTTGCGACATTTCACGATTTGTCACACAGGCAAATGTCACGCGCATGATACGGGCAATCGGGCCAACCGTTTTTTCCAGCGTATTGGTCGCGTTAAATCGATCTCCGCTTTTAATCTCCAACAGCACCGTATCGATAAAACTACGGTCAAATACATTGGCTTTCTTAAATTGGATGATTTTAAAAATAATCACGGTCAGTGAGTAAATTGACAGGGCCAACAACACCCACATCATCACCCCACCCTTAGCTAACATCGATACGCCCATTTTCTTCTCCTAAAAATATAGCATCTTTTTAAACTAGGCTATACATAGGGTCTAGTATTATATATAAGTTGGCTATGAATAATATAAGCTCACCAGAATTATCTGTTGTCATTCCGATGTATAATGAGTCGGAAAGCCTTGAGCCTTTGTTTGCAACGCTGATTCCTGTGCTGGAGAAAACCAGCAAAAATTGGGAAATTTTATGCGTGAATGATGGTAGCGAGGATAATACACTTGAAGGCCTGCGCTATTATCATCAGCAAGATCCACGCATCCGCTATATCTCGCTTTCGCGTAATTTTGGCAAAGAAGCCGCTCTTACGGCAGGGTTAAACCATGCGTTTGGCAAAGCAGTCATTCCCTTTGATGCTGATTTACAAGACCCGCCCGAAGTGATTTTATCCCTCGTAGAAAAATGGCGTGAGGGCTATAAAGTCGTGCTCGCCAGCCGCCAAAAGCGGGATGGGGACAGCTTTTTCAAGCGAATTTTTGCGACGCTTTTTTACAAATTCATGCGCTTGATGCACATTAATTTGCCCAAAAATACAGGTGATTTTAGACTAATGGATCAACAAGTAGTTGCAGTCATCCGCCTATTGCCTGAACGTTCACGCTTTATGAAAGGGCTGTTTTCATGGGTTGGATTTTCAACCGCACAAATATTTTTTGATCGCCCAGAACGGGAAGTGGGTAAATCAAAGCAATCCCTAAAATCACTGATTAGTCTTGCAAAAGACGGTGTTTTTTCCTTTACCACACTGCCGTTAAGGCTTGCAACCTATTTAGGGCTAATTATCTCGTTTTTTGCCTTTGGCTACGGTGGGTGGCTGCTTATTCGCGTACTCATTCAAGGAGTCGATGTGCCTGGCTATGCATCTATTATGGCGGCCGTTCTATGCATGGGCGGAATTCAATTAGTCAGCCTTGGCATCATCGGGGAATATTTAGGTCGGGTTTATAATGAAACCAAGCAGCGCCCACTCTTCATAATTGAAGAAAAGTCAGAGTTATAGCGCATTTTTTATTTACTAATTAGATAAAATCCAATGTATAATTCATTAATTTTTATCAAATAGTTAACGTCACTTTTAACTTTTATTGTTATGATTATCTCATGTAAAGCCATTCATGAGGTATTTATGATTCGCACGCTCGCCCTACTCATCGCTCTATCTCAACTCACTGCATGCGTACGAGTATATGATTTTTCATCCGTAGAAACCCTCGAATTTAACTACGCTGCACCCTCCCAAGCGCCTGTCGGCTATGCCGATTTACTCTGCTGTTTTG
>JAYTDB010000175.1:0-5765 GCA_043736135.1 Rickettsiales bacterium | reverse complement strand
TAATCTCGCCAATCGCGATGGAAGAAGGCTTGCGCTTTGCTATCCGCGAAGGTGGCCGTACTATCGGCTCTGGCGTTGTAGCGACTATTGTGGAGTAATCCTCTGCGGTGAAAAAGAAAAAGGCGGGGAGTAATCTCCGCCTTTTTTTATGCTCAGAATGATGATAGGTTTGCGTGATGGATAAATTCGAATCGTTCTATTTTAGTGCAGAAGTGATGTGTGATATTGAAAAAAGCACGCTGTTGTAAGCTAATGAGAAAACTGTTAGAATTGTAAAAAATATAGATAGGAATACCATCGCCATGCCGATTTTTGAACGCCACGCGTTTTCTGGGTTTGACAAAGATGTACGCGCGCTTCGCGACAGTTTGCAGCATATGCGCGACCAATGTATCGCACTTTTGCATTATACTAATCGTATCTTGGAAGACCGAACCGATGGCTATAGTGGTGCGAAAGAGATAGATAAAGCGATTAATCTGGTGGAAATTGAAGTCGATAATAAGATTTATCAAATCATCGCGAAATACACGCCGATTGGCGGCGAGATGCGCTATGTGCTGAGCATGTTCAAAGTTGCCTATATTTATGAACGTTTGGCGGATAAAATTAAAAACAGCGTCAAACGCTTATGCCGCGTCAATAAAACATTGCCACAAGAGTTGATTGTGGCGATTCGTCAGATGAGCGATGTTGGCGTTGAGATGCTTTCGTTCGCACCTGATTTGCTCGATAGCTATAAAGCAGAAGATATGGCGAAGATGGCGGAACTGAAAAAAACCGTATCACTTCACCATAAACAAGCCTTGCAATCCCTCCAGCTTATCCCTGCGGATGGTCTTTCGGTGCAGGAAATGACGGATTTGAATTTTTCGATTAAGAATATCGAGCGCGTGTCGGATTTGATGTTGGATTTAGCCAAAGTGGGTTATTTTATTTCTACGGGTGAAAAGTTTGAGCGTACGGAGTAGCGCTTAATGGTCGCTGATAAATACCAAGTATTATCGGGCTTATTGACATCTGGCCTTGGTGGTAATCAGGCCAATTATGCAGCATTTTTGAGCCAAATTACGCCGATGCTGCGCCGTCTGGTGGGCAGAAAAATCCCCTCTGGCGATGTGGAAGATGTGGTGCAAGAGGTGCTGATTTCGATTCACAAAGCCCGCCATACCTATGATGGAACCCGTCCTGTTATGCCGTGGGTGGCTTCCATCGCTAGTTTCCGCGCAACTGACCATCTGCGTAAGCATTATTCGCAGATGCGCCATCAAAGCGTGGATATTGCCGATTATGAAAATATCCTCTCCGATGTAACGGAAGAGCTATCTGACAACGAATCACTAGGTGAGATGCTTGAAGGCGTGCCGGACAAACATAAGCGGATTTTGACGCTAATGCATGTGGAAGGCTATACCGCCAAAGAAGTGGGCGCGCAGCTGGGCATGAATGAATCGGCGGTGAAAGTAGCGGCGCATCGGGCGATAAAAAAGATAAGAGAAAAGTTTGGAACATGATGAATACTGTTGATTTAATTGCGAGTTTGAGCGCGGAAGCAAAACCAGAAAAGCGGGTGGCGACACCTGCTTATTGGAGCATGCGCTTGCTTGCTGTGTGTTTACTCTATGCGATTGGCACGCAGCTATTTTTGGGTATTCGCCCGGATGTTTTCATACAATTATCGCGGCCATTATTTGCACTTGAAATTCTTTTGCTGGTGATTTTATTGCTGGCGAGCGGCTTTGCAGCGGTGCTTGCCATGTATCCCGATGCCTATCAGAAACCGCAGCTTTTGAAATTGCCTTACGCGGCGTTTGCGCTGCTGGTGGGGCTTATGGGTTTTCAATTGTTGATGCCGCATGATGCGCGGATGGCGCTGCCACCAGAAACACATGCGATGGAATGTGCGTTGTGCATTTCGTCCATCGCCCTTATTCCCTCGGCATTGATATTTGCCTTGTTGCGAAAAGGTGCGTCTGTGCGCCCATTGCAAGCGGGAGCATTTGCTGTGCTGGCGGCGAGTGCCATTGGCGGGGTAACACTGCGTTTATCAGAAGAAAATGATTCGATACAGCACCTCGTGCAGTGGCACTATGTGCCGACATTATTATTTGCGATAGTGGGTGCGTTGCTTGGAAAATATTTACTGCGTTGGTAATTTTTTCTAATCATATGTAACCATTCGATTAGAGTGTACGAATTATGAGGTATGGTTGCGTGGTGCGATACATTAAATATTCTTGCTACAAGCCATGTGTTTTAACAATTTTATGATAGGAACGTTTTATGACTCATTCAAAAAACATTGCACTTGCGGCACTTGCTGGTCTTCTCTCTGCGGGTTTCATGACAGTAACCGTTGCACAAGCAGCGGAAGGCACTAAAGCTGCGGCTGAAAAATCAGCTGAATCAGCGAAAGAAAAACACGCATGCAAAGGCATGAATTCGTGCAAAGGCAATAGCCCAGATGGCAAAAACGCATGCAAAGGCAAAAGCGAATGCTCAACATTGGATAAATAGTTTTTTATTCTATGCATGATGGCGGGGGTGTTCGCATCCCCGCTATTTTTTTATGTATGATGGGTGACATGTCAGAATCAGTCCCACATTTAGGCTTCGGTTTGGGTTTGCGCCCTAAGCATTATAGCCATATTTTTGAGCACCAACCGGATGTGGATTGGTTTGAGATAATCTCGGAAAATTTTATGGATACGGGTGGCAAGCCGCGCCGTAATCTCGCGCGCATCGCTGAGCGTTATCCGCTGGTGATGCACGGTGTTGCCTTGTCGATTGGCACCGTTGATCCGCTTAATTCTGAATATCTGCAGAAACTCAAAAAACTGGCGGATGATATAAAGCCCGCTTGGATATCGGATCATCTGTGCTGGACGGGTATTGCCCATAAGAATTCGCATGATTTACTGCCTGTACCTTATACGGAAGAGGCGCTTAAACATATTGTTTCGCGTATCAGCCAAGTGCAGGACTTTCTTGGTCGCCCCATTGCGCTGGAAAATCCATCGACCTATTTGGAATTTAAAACATCGCATATTCCCGAAAGCGAATTCATTGCCGAGATGGCAAAACAATCGGGCTGCCATTTGCTGCTCGATGTGAATAATGTTTACGTTACCTGCTATAATCACCGGCTGGATGCGAAGGCCTATATTGATGCGCTGCCGCTTGAGCGTGTGCAGCAAATTCACCTGTCAGGCCATAGTAATGTTGGCACATACATTATTGATACGCATGATGACCACGTGGTGGATGAGGTGTGGTCGCTGTATAAATATGTGGTGCATAAGGCTGGGCGCGTGCCGAATACGATGGTCGAGTGGGATGATAATATCCCCGAATTTGATGTGCTCTACGCTGAGTTAGGTAAAGCAAAACACGCCGCGAAGGATGCACAAAACTTTGCACTACTCCCACAGCTAACGCGGGATGAAGAGCATTATGTTGCGAATATTCAAACGCCACTTGCTGATGTGCAAACCACGATGCAGGATGCGATTTTGTTCGGAGCAGCCATAGATTCCAAGCCCGACACGTGGATTCGGAGCAAGGCGGCATTCGCGCCAAAAGACCAGCTCGCCGTGTATGTGAATGCGTATCGTTTCCGTTTATATGATGTAACGGCAGAAGATTATCCGGTGCTTAAATATAGTTTGGGTGAAGATAATTTTGATAAACTCATCAAAGATTTCGTCAATACCGCTCACTCCGATCATTTTAATGTGGGGCGGTATGCGGCGCATTTGCCTGCATTTTTAAAGCAGCACAAGCTAGAAAGTGAGTTTACAGCAGAACTCGCAACGTTAGAAAATGCGGTGACGCAGCTGGCTGATGGTGCTGAAACCGTGCCGCTTGAACCCAAACATTTAGAAGGCATGACGCCCGAATCACTGATGGAAGCCACGCTCCATCCGCGGGCGGCTTTGCAGCTCTTCACTTTTGAATATCCTGTGAATGCCTATTACCGCGAGGTGAAGCATGATGCTACGCCATCTCTGCCCGCAAAAGAGAAAAGCTTTCTTGCCATATTCCGCCATGAGGACAGCATCTGGCGGATGGACTTGGATGCGCTGGAATATCAGCTGCTCACGGCACTTTTTGCGGGCACGACTATTGGCGAAGCGCTAGCGGATGTCGATGAATCAGCGGCTGAAAAACTATCGGAATATTTTTCACGGTGGATGCGTAACGGTTTGCTTGCTTATTGCGAATCAAACCATGAACACACAAACAGGAGTGCGGCATGAAAATATTATCCTTTTTAATTGACTGGCCAGAGCGCGTTGCAAATCATTTTTTGTGGGCGGGGCCGTTGCTCGCGCGCCTTGTCGTTGGCTATGTGTTTATGCTGACGGGCTGGGGCAAGCTGAATAATTTACCGCGTATGATTGAGCTTTTTAGCGACTGGGGTATTCCGTTCCCGCATTTTATGACGCCGCTTGTATCGGGCATCGAATGTTTTGGCGGATTGTTTTTAATGTTCGGGTTTATCACGCGCATCAGCGGTGGGGCGCTGGCGGTGGTGATGGCGGTGGCGATTATTTCTGCTAAGTGGGACGATATTGATTCGTTGGAAACCTTGCTCGGCTTTGAAGAATCCACCTATTTCGCTGTATTTACGTGGCTTGCGATTTGCGGAGCGGGTAAGGCGTCGCTCGATAGTTGGATTAGCAAACGCTCCGCATAAACGCGATGACCTCAGGGTCGCAGCGAATATCCGAGCGGGTGACGGCCTGTTTGAGCGCGATGCCAGAGAGTGATTTGCAGCGCGACAACGCCACGTAAAGCTGGCCTGCGGCAAAGGCTCCCGTGCCCAAATCAATGATGACGCGCTCCAGCGTTTTACCTTGGCTTTTGTGAATAGTGATTGCCCAAGCAAGGGTGAGCGGGAATTGCGTGTAAGTGCCGAGTGTTTTTTCAAGTATTTTATTTTCCGCTTCGCTGAAATCGTAGCCAATGCTTTTCCATTTTTCGGCTTCTACTTCGAACAGCTCACTGCCGATGCTGACGGTAATGGAATCAGCGTGCATCTGGTGGACGATGCCAATCGTGCCATTGACCCAGCGTCCCGCGCTATCGTTTTTGACGAACATCACTTGCGCGCCGTTTTTCAGCAGTAATTCTTCAGGCGCAGGTAGCCGCGCACCGTTCATGCCAAAATCGCCGCTGAGTTTGCCTGCATAAGCACGCCCATTGCTAGAAAGCTTGGCAAGCTTGCTGCTGTTGATGTCTTCGGCAAGTGCGTTCGTGGTGGTGAGCACCAGCGTACCAGGGGCAGGAGTGGCTTTGGGGCTGAGACGACTGTTGAGTAAATTTAGTTCATCGTCATCGCAAGTGCCCGTGCGAATGGCATTGAGGACATCGATAAACTCGCCGTCATTCTGGCGGTGGATGGTGGTGAATTGAACCGTAGTGAAATCGGCTTGTGCATAAGCCTGCGTGCAGAAGAAAAAGGGCGAGGTATAATATTGTGAGTAGAAGCTCTTTTCTTCCCGCGAAATCACCGGCGGCAATTGCAACAAATCACCAATGACGCAAAGTTGCACCCCGCCAAATGGCGCATCAATTTTGCGAGCCAAACGAAGCGATTGGTCAATGCCGTCAAACACATCCGCCCGCACCATCGAAATTTCATCAATGACCAGCAGCTCCAATTCTTTGAGCACGCGGGAACGCGTTGGTTTAAGGGCTTTGACATCGACAAAGCTGGGTTTCAGGCGAAAGAACGAATGAATCGTTTGCCCTGTTACATT
>JAYTDB010000174.1:0-3680 GCA_043736135.1 Rickettsiales bacterium | reverse complement strand
GCGAAATCAAAGCAAAACTGACAATCACTGTTGATGCTATTTCAGCGGCTGCAAAAGCGGCAGTTGAAAAATCAGGTGGTTCGGTAACAGTGGTTATCTACCCAGCTGCTTTTTTATCTGATTTTTTTGCAGGTGCAGCTGGCTTTTCAACCACTGTTACCGAACCACCTGATTTTTCAACTGCCGCTTTTGCAGCCGCTGAAATAGCATCAACAGTGATTGTCAGTTTTGCTTTGATTTCGCCTTTAGCAAGCAATTTCACATCAACTGCAGAAGAGCGCATCACGCCAGCCGCTTTCAAAGCAGCCAAATCGATTGCTTTGTTTGCATCCAATTTGCCAGCATCGACTGCCGTTTGCAAATCGCCTGTATTAAGCGTTGAATATTCATGGCGCGTATAGTTAGTGAAGCCGCGCTTTGGTAAGCGGCGATGAATAGGTGTTTGACCACCTTCGAAACCGTTGATAGCAACACCTGTACGGGCAGTTTGACCTTTGCCGCCACGACCAGCCGTTTTACCTTTAGAAGAACCGATACCACGACCTACGCGCATTTTGCGGTGGCGAGCGCCTTCATTATCTTTAATTTCGTTCAGCTTCATAACTTCCTCTTTGCCTTTAAAGGCTTTTAATTATTAGTCTTGTACTTTCACCAAATGGCGAACTTTGTAAATCATACCACGAACAGAAGGAGTATCTTCCAATGTGCGTGTGCGGTGACGTTTATTCAGGCCAAGCCCGATTAATGTCGCACGTTGATCGCTTTGACGAGCAATGCTACCAACCATTTGCGTTACCGTTACGGTTTTACCCGATGGTGCAGCTTTAGGTGCTTTTGTAGGAGCCGCTTTTTTAACAGCAGTTGCTTTAGGAGCAGCAGCTTTAGGAGCGGCTTTTGCTTTTGGTTCTTTTTTTGCAGCTTCGGTCATCTTACCTATCCTTATTCTTTGATATCAACTTTTTTATCTGTCGACGCACCTTCACGGCGCTCAACGATTTCACCTACTTTTTTGCCACGTTTTGCAGCAACAGCGCGTGGGCTACGAATGCCTTCAAGCGCGTTGAATGTTGCTTTCAACATGTTATGTGGGTTAGATGTGCCCACTGATTTTGCCACCACGTCCTGTACGCCAAGTGCTTCAAATACCGCACGCATTGGACCACCTGCGATGATACCAGTGCCGGTTGGAGCTGTACGAATCATTACGCGACCTGCGCCGTAACGGCCAGATGCATCATGGTGAATCGTGCGGCCTTCGCGGAGCGGGATACGCACCATTGATTTTTTAGCATCATCAAGCGCTTTACGCATTGCATCCGATACTTCTTTTGCTTTGCCTGTGCCATAGCCAACGCGGCCTTTGCCATCGCCAACAACAACCAGTGCAGCAAAACCAAAGCGACGACCGCCCTTCACTACTTTCGCAACGCGGTTAATCGAAACCAGCTTATCGATCAAATCGCTGCCTTCTTCGCGGTTATTTTTCGGTTCATTACGATCTGGACGAGCCATGATATTTTCCTATATTTCCAATTAAAACGATAAACCATTTTCACGTGCAGCATCTGCCAGCGCTTTTACGCGCCCATGGAACAGATAACCACCACGATCAAATACAACTTCTTTAACGCCAGCTTTGCTGCCTTTTTTAGCAATCGCGCTACCTACTGCTTTTGCAGCATCGATAGTCGAAGGCGATTTCAGCGTACCTTTGATATCCGTGTCGATAGTCGACGCAGTAGCCAACGTTTCGCCTTTTGAATCGTCGATCAACTGAGCATAGATATGCTTACCTGAACGGAATACAGACAAACGAATACGTCCAACTGCTTTTTTGCGAATTTGAATGCGAACGCGCTCTTTGCGACGTGCGAACAATGCTTTTGATTTTACCGCTTGCGACATAGTATATTCCTTCATTGCGATGGACGATTTTGCGCCCACCTAAAAATTATTTTTTCTTGCCTTCTTTGCGGCGGATTTGCTCGTTTTTATAACGAACGCCCTTGCCTTTATATGGCTCAGGTTTACGTAATGCACGAATTTCAGAAGCCACTTGACCGACCAAACATTTATCAAAACCAGTGATGGCAATTGATGTTTGTTTTTCCACTGCGATAGCAATGCTCGCAGGAATAGCATATTTAATCTCATGCGAGAAACCGAGCGAAATTGTCAGGTAGTTTTTATCTACCGATGCACGATAACCCACACCCAAAATTTCAAGCTCCATTGTGAAGCCTTTTGATACGCCTTCGACCATGTTTGCCACGTTGTTGCGGGTTGTTCCCCACATCGCACGTGAACGCGCATTTTCTTTATCAACTGGGAACACCAAAATATTGCCGTCTTTCACTTCGACTTTTACATCCGAAGTAAGCGGGGATTTGAGTTCACCTTTAGCACCTTTGATAGCAATCTCAGTTGGACTCACTGTTACAGTGACACCAGCTGGAATTGCAACAGGTTGTTTACCTACGCGTGACATTGACACTTCTCCACTAGAATACAGTACATAAAACTTCGCCACCAACATTCGCTTGGCGAGCACCAAAATCCGACATCACACCTTTGCTGGTGGACAGGATAGAAATACCCAAACCATTGCTATGTTTTGGCAACTTACCAATTTCCGCATACACACGGCGACCTGGTTTTGACACACAAGCCACTTTTTTAATGACGCGCTCACCTTCATAATACTTCAAAGTGATCTCAAGATTATATTTACCTTTGCCCACTTCAATTTTTACGGCTTCTTCAACATAACCTTCTTCAACAAGCACGTTTGCAACGTCATGCAAGAATTGGGTGTATGTCATAGACACTTTGGCAAGGCGAGCAGCCTGACCGTTGCGTATTTGAGCGAGCATATCTGCTAAGCGATAGTTCATCGACATATTGGTGTCCTTACCAGCTAGATTTAGTTAAGCCTGGGATCTTACCGAACGAGCCCAGTTCACGCAATTTAATGCGGGAAATTCTGAATTTACGATAAGTACCACGAGCACGACCGGTCAATTCGCAACGATTGCGAACACGGTTTTCAGCACCATTACGTGGCAACGCCGCGATTTTGAATTGCGCTTGCAAGCGTTCTTCAATTGGCAATTCACGATTCATGATGATCGCTTTCAGAGCGCCGCGTTTAGCCGCTTGGCTTTTGCTTAGCGCCTTACGGCGGTTGTTTTTATTGATTGAACTTAATTTCGCCACGTGAAACTCCTATTTAGTAAATGGCATGTTGAAGCCAGCGAGCAATGCACGCGCTTCATCATCGGTTTTTGCAGTCGTACAGATGATAATATCCATACCACGTGTTGCATCCACTTTATCATAGCTGATTTCAGGGAATACCAACTGTTCTTTTAAGCCGAGCGCATAGTTGCCGCGACCATCAAAGCTTTTCGGTGACACGCCACGGAAATCGCGTACACGTGGCAGCGCGGTATTTACCAGACGGTCTAAAAACTCATACATTTTTTGTTTGCGCAAAGTCACTTTGCAGCCAACAGCCATGTTCTCACGAAGCTTGAAGCCCGCAATCGCTTTTTTCGATTTAGTCACAATCGCTTTTTGACCCGAAATCAACGTCAACTCGTTTACCGCAGCAATAATGATTTTGCTGTCGTTTACGGTTTCGCCAACACCCATGTTGATAACGATCTTATCAAGCTTAG
>JAYTDB010000173.1:0-5043 GCA_043736135.1 Rickettsiales bacterium | reverse complement strand
CAATTTGTAATCTACACCAACTGAGATGTTGCTCAGTTTGTTTTTAGAAGCACCAGTATCCATTTTGCTGTTCAGGTAAGTAACTGAAGCACCAAATGGACCGGTTTCGTAAGCAACACCAGCAGTCCAGTAGTTAGAAGCTGAATCAGAAGCTGCTTTAGTGTTCAAGCTATCGCCCCATGAACCGTAAGAACCAGCAACGCTGAAGCCCATGTAGCCAACTTTAGCGCCAGCAGCGTAAGTGTGCAAACCATCAGAAGCAGCTGATTCGCTTTTGCCGTATTCACCCGTTAATGAACCAGCAACAGACACATCACCAAATTTGTTATCGTAGTTTACACCACCAACAACAACGTTTTTAGCTTCGTTTGGACTGTTCTTAGCACGGCTCAGACCAACACCACGATCAGCACCAGTTGTATCAAACATGTAGCTTACGCCTGCTTGGAAGCCAGCGAAACGTGGAGTGTAGTAAGTTACTTTGTTGATAGCTTCAGATGATTCATCACCATAAGAACCAGCGCCGTAATCCAACACGCCATCTGGAGTCGCAATGAATTGACCAGCTGCAGGAGTGAAGAAGTAAGTCCAATCACCATCGATACCACCAGTAGCACGAGCGATTTTAGAAGCGTCAACTTTCAAAGTGCTGTTAGCACCGTAGTTTGAACCACCTTCGAAACGGCCCCAAGCGCCATCTACGTAAACGTAGCTTTTGCCAACTTGGTTGTTGTTAGTATCAGCACCTGAAGTGTTTGAAGCAGGAAGAACGATTTCACCGCCGTAGCCGAGGCCAGCGTCAGTTTTAGCATCAAATTTGATGCTCAAATCAGTTTCTTGACGGAAAGCGCCAGCACGCAAGCCAGTATCCAAATCTTCGCTAACATAGCCAGCTTGGAAATCAGACACGCCGCCGATTGTTACTTTAGGAGTCTCGCCAGCGAAAGCAGCACCCGCGAAGAGGGCAGCAGAAGCAACGAGGGTAGATGTACCTAGAAGAATTTTTTTCATAGTATTGTTCCCTTTAGAGTTAAAAATCTTTGAGTTTCCCTTGCATTTCTAGTGATTTGCGAGGTCGCTCTAGGATACATAGGCTACAAAGCCCATGCAATTACCTGCACCTGTTATTATGTAATCTGATACCCCTTGCAAGTCGTAACCCTCTTTTTGTGGGTAAACAGGGGGGCTTTTCCCCTTTCTGTTGCAAATGGGCAACAAGAATGGGGGGTAAACCCTGCTTTTTTAATGGTTTATTAATTGATTAGTCTGAAAAGACGAGCTACACCCTCTACTTATGGATACATTGCTCTCTATTCGCGATAAAATCGCTGCAAGCCAGTCTCAGTCGAACATTTCTGGGAAAAATGTCACCTTGCTTGGGGCAAGTAAGGGGCAATCGAGTGAAGTGATTTTGCGTTTTATTCGTGAGGGTATAACGGATTTTGGTGAAAATCGTGTGCAAGAAGCGCTGGATAAATGGCTTCCAATCAAGGAAATACACCCCAATGTGCGGCTGCATTTGATTGGCCCCCTACAAACCAACAAAGTAAAAGAAGCACTAAGCCTGTTTGATGTAATCCAAACGCTCGATAGGCCGAAGCTCGCTGAGGCGATAGCGAAAATACAAGATTCAAAAGAAAACGCTGGGAGCAAAACATATTTCATTCAGGTCAATACGGGGGAAGAGCCACAGAAGGCTGGCATATCGCCCACCGAGGCCAGCGATTTTATCGCTTATTGTCGTGAGTTGAAATTGAATGTGGTTGGACTGATGTGCGTACCGCCAGCGGATTTGCAGCCAGCCCCGCATTTTGCGTTATTACGGAAATTGGCGCTGGATAATGGTTTGTCTCAGCTTAGCATGGGCATGAGCGATGATTTTGAAACCGCCCTTCGTATGGGAAGTACGTGTGTGCGTTTAGGGCGAACGCTTTTTGGGGAGAGGGAGTAGGGTGTCATCCTGCGAGCCGCTTGCGGCTGCGCAGGATCTTGGCGTTATGGATGGAGATCCTGTGCTCATGATTTTTACAAAGCAAAAATACATGCCACAGGATGACAACACTAAACCAACGCATCTGTTTTGGTGTATTTATCGGTGGCCATCGCCAATAAATTCTCGCCAATATCTTTTCCGCTTTCTTGGCTGACGACAGCATTGGCGATAGAGGCAATGAGCCCAATCGGCCCACCGAACAATGCATCGCCTGCAATTTTTGCCCCTGATGAAATTTTATCACCGGTCATCGCTTGATAGATATTTGATACGATGGGAATATGTTGCAGTGGATTAATTACATCCAATAAATCAGAGAAGCTGCCCAAAAAATCATCGTTTTTGATGTCGGGTAATTTAGGTTTTCCTGCCTGCGCTGGTGATGTGTTTTGCGCTTCAGGATAAATGGTTAAAGCAGTCGTCATGGCATATCTCCTCTTATGAGGAAATAGATTTGCAATAACCGTGCCTAAATGGTTCTACGCCGCTAGGGCCGAGAGTTTCTCTGCGGTTTCAGCATCTGACAAATTGCTGCAATCTTCCGCTTTTTCGGCCAGTACGATTGTTTGTTCTGGTGTTACTTCGGCCACGCCGCCAACAACGATAATTTTGCGTTGCTCACCGCCCGCGAGATCAATCGTCACTACCCCTGGGCGGATCGTTGAAATAAATGGCGCGTGACCCGGAAGCACACCGAAGTCACCTTCGGTTCCAGGTACTTGAACAGACGCGATATCGCCTTCAAAAAAGATCTTTTCAGGAGTGATGAGCTTTAATTGCATAGTTTAATCCTTGTCACCCCGCACGTGTTGCGGGGCCTGGTTTTAGTGTGTGCACGAGGTCCCCGCCTTCGCGGGGACGGCTATTCGCTAAGCTCGCTTACGCTCGCTAAACGAATTACGCCGCCTCTGCTGCCATTTTCTTCGCTTTAGCAACGGCTTCTTCGATGCTGCCAACCATGTAGAATGCTGATTCTGGCATATCATCGTATTTGCCTTCGCAAATGCCTTTGAAGCCAGAGATGGTATCAGCAAGCGACACCAATTTACCTGGAGCACCGGTGAAAATTTCCGCTACGTGGAATGGTTGTGACAAGAAGCGTTGGATTTTACGCGCACGCGCTACGACCAATTTATCTTCTTCCGACAATTCATCCATACCCAAAATCGCGATGATATCTTGCAATGATTTGTAGGTTTGCAGAACGCGCTGTACTTCACGTGCAACACCGTAATGCTCTTCACCAATAATTGTTGGATCGAGTACGCGTGAGGTTGAATCGAGTGGATCTACCGCAGGGTAAATACCCAACTCAGCGATTTGACGTGAAAGTACGGTGGTTGCGTCCAAATGCGCGAACGATGTCGCAGGCGCTGGATCGGTCAAATCATCCGCAGGTACGTACACGGCTTGTACCGATGTAATCGAACCTTTTTTCGTCGAGGTAATACGCTCTTGCATCGCGCCCATGTCGGTAGCGAGTGTAGGTTGGTAACCTACCGCAGAAGGAATACGACCGAGGAGTGCCGACATCTCAGAACCCGCTTGGGTAAAGCGGAAGATGTTATCGACGAAGAACAATACGTCTTGGCCTTCTTGGTCACGGAAATATTCTGCTTGTGTAAGACCCGTCAGAGCCACCCGAGCACGCGCACCTGGAGGCTCGTTCATTTGACCATAAACCAGTGCAATTTTTGATTTTGATGGCTCTTCAACGTTGATAACGCCTGATTCCATCATCTCATGGTACAAATCGTTACCTTCGCGAGTACGCTCACCCACGCCAGCAAATACCGACACACCACCGTGCGCTTTTGCGATGTTGTTGATAAGCTCCATGATGAGTACGGTTTTGCCTACACCCGCACCACCGAACAGACCAATTTTGCCACCTTTTACGTATGGTGCGAGCAAATCGATTACTTTAATGCCGGTCACCAAAATTTCTGTTTTAGTTGATTGATCAACAAATGCAGGTGGAGCCGCGTGAATTGGCGCAGTTTGTTTTGCATTCACAGGGCCTAATTCGTCAATCGGCTCGCCGATCACGTTCATGATGCGACCGAGTGTCTCACGACCTACTGGCACTGAAATTGGCGCGCCCGTATCGAGCACTTCTTGGCCACGTGTGAGCCCGTCCGTTGCGTCCATTGCAATCGTGCGCACTTCGTTTTCGCCCAAATGTTGAGCCACTTCGAGCACCAATGTTTTGCCATCGTTTTTCGTCGTCAGCGCGTTTAGGATCGACGGCAATTGCCCGCTTGGGAATTTAACGTCGATTACCGCACCGATAACCTGTGTGATGATACCTTTATATTGTGTCATGTTTGTTCTCCGAATTAATTTCTACTTCTATCGCGAAAAAGACCCGTTATTGGATCAACTTCAGTTGGGTTTTTTTCCATATCAGCAGAAGGGGCTCCTGCTGATTGACCTTCCATTGTGGGAAGAACTTTTTTATCGTCCGGTACTTTGGTGATTGCTGGCTCTTGATCTCTTATAAATTTTCCTACCATAGGTTTATACGGCCTCCGCACCGCTGATGATTTCAATCAATTCTTTCGTAATCGCCGCTTGACGCGTGCGGTTATATTTTAGGTTTAAGCGCTTAATCATATCGCCCGCGTTACGCGTTGCGTTATCCATCGCCGTCATCCGCGCACCTTGCTCTGATGCTGCGTTTTCAAGCAGGGCGCGATAGACTTGCACGCCTAAGTTTTTTGGCAATAAATCCGCCAGAATTTGCTCTTCTTCTGGTTCGTATTCATAAGGCAGGCTAGGGGCTTGCGTATCGCTTAATGTGATTTGCAGCGGCACCAATTGCTGGAACGTCACCACTTGTGAAATCGCTGATTTGAAGCTGTTGAAGATAACGGTTGCAACATCAAACTCGCCCGCTTCAAAACGCGTGATAACATCTTGCACCACGATATCCGCATCTGCGTACGTCATTTTTTTCTTTAGCACATCGAGCTTGCCGATTACCAGCTTGCTAAATTCATGTTGGAGCTGCTCGTAGCCTTTGCGGCCGATGAAAAGCAATTTTACGG
>JAYTDB010000172.1:0-9673 GCA_043736135.1 Rickettsiales bacterium | reverse complement strand
GCGGCGAATGCTACGATTGGTACGCGCGTTTGGTCAAATGGATTTGGTTATATCGGCGGCAGGACGTTATCGGGTAGTGATGGTAGCCCAACATTTGGCGAATATTCCAATTATAGCACGATGACGGATTATGCGTGGAGCGGCACTGTGCCGACACAAATTACCGCATGGAATAATTCGGGTATTCAGCCGCTCGCGATTATGGGATATTTGGACACGCCGCGCCCATCGTTTGTATTTATTGGTGATAGTATCACGCAGAACGTGACAACTGATTCAGGCGGCGGTTTAACGCCGGATAATTTTGATAGTAACGGGAATGTCGGCTGGTTAGAAAAATCTGCCGCACAACAAGTGGCGTGGACGAATTTTTCATCGGGCGGCGATAGGGTGGTGAATTATCTAACACCTTCACAAAATATGCGTTTGCGGGCGATACAAACATTCCGTCCTAGCCATGTGGTGGATTGCCTTGCTATCAACGATTTTGTGGCGGGCACATCATTCTCGGCATTCCAAGCACAGAAAATTGCTTTCTGCACAAAATACCGACATTCAAGCGTGGAATAGCTGGTTACGTGCGGGCAGTGCGGCTGGGTATGGCGTGACCAAGGTGTTGGATTTGGGTGTAGCGGTTGAAAGTACGGTGGGTTCAGGGAAATGGTCCGCCAGCGGTAGCTTTGACGGCACACACCCAAGCAAGGCGACCAGTAATACGATTGCCGCCGCGATGACCTCACAATTTGCAGGTTTGAGCTTGTAACGGCGTTTGACAAGCATTGCGGCGGGTGTATATTCGCCGCATGTTTATCTATATCCTATTAGGCATTGTTGCCCTTTTATTATTTATTTATCTCTTTATCGCTCTAATCAAGCCAGAGTGGTTTTCCTGATGAGTGAATATATGGTGATTTTGTTGGCGATTGCATTAGTCGCATTTTGGGCAAAGCCTCTGGCTGGCTATATGGCAGCGGTGTATTTGCAATTGCCGCACCCGCTTGCCCGCCCGCTTGCCAGCACGGAACAATGGATTTATCGCTTGGCGGGGATTGATGCAACGCGTCAGATGAGCTGGAAGTCCTATAGTTTTTGCGTGCTGCAATTTGGCTTTTTAGGATTTATTACATTGCTTGCTATTTTTATGGGGCAGGGGGCTTTGCCGCTCAATCCGCAAGCGATGTCGGGATTGCCCGCCGCTACTGCATTTAACGCAGCGATTAGTTTTGTCACCAATACGAATTGGCAGAGTTATAGCGGTGAGGCGCAGCTTAGCTATTTTTCTCAAACGGTAGCAATCACGGTGCAGCATTTTGTTTCAGCGGCAACAGGAATGGCGGTTGCGGTGGCGTTATGTCGCGCATTTGCAGCCAAACAATCGCATGTGATTGGTAATTTCTGGGTCGATATGGTGCGTAGTATTTTGTATATCTTATTGCCACTGGCGCTTATGTTTGGGTTGATTCTGGTATCGCAAGGTGTTGTGCAAAACTATAGCGCTTATACCAAAATAACGACATTAGAAGGCGCAGAAGGGTTGATTGCACAAGGGCCAGCAGCCTTGCAGACAGCAATTAAAATGCTCGGTAGTAATGGTGGTGGTTTTTTTGCAACCAATAGTGCGCACCCGTTTGAAAATCCTAATGCGATGACGAACTTATTGCAGATTGCATCGATATTGATGCTGCCTATATCGTTCGTATATTTGGCGGGGATGCTGATGCGTGACCGTCGCCAGGGGGTGATGTTACTTGCTACCATGCTCATTATTTTTACGCCACTTGCTGCACTCACCATGTGGCAGGAAACCATGCCGAATCCGAAATGGGATGCACGAGTAATTGATGTAAGCGCGGGTAATATCGAAGGAAAAGATTCGCGTTTAGGCGTTGCATCTTCAGCATTCTGGGGCGCGGCGACTAATGCAACATCAAATGGTTCAGCCAACGCGGCGCATGATTCTTTTGCCCCACTTTCTGGCTTTGTGCAGATATTATTGATGCAATTTGGCGAAGTGATTTTTGGCGGTGTTGGTAGTGGCGTTTACGGTATAATTATTTATGTATTTGTTGCCGTGTTTATGGCGGGATTAATGGTGGGGCGCACCCCTGAATTTATGGGCAAGAAACTCACTCCGTTTGATATTAAAATGGCGATGATTATTTTGTTGATTCCAGCATTTTTAACACTCATCGGTACGGGTATTGCTGTATCAACCGAAGCTGGCCGTAATTCAGTCAGCAACCCAGGGCCACATGCGTTTTCGCAAATACTTTATGCGTTCAGTTCGGCGGCAAATAATAATGGCAGTACGTTCGGCGGCTTGAATTATGCACAGCCGCTCTATGATATTTTACTCGGTATTTGCATGGCCGTTGGGCGTTATGGTGTGATTATTCCTACGCTTGCGCTTGCTGGTTCATTTGCGCGAAAAAACATTACGCCGACGAGCGCGGGTACGCTACCAACCCATACACCCATTTTTACGATGTTGTTGGTGATTGTTGTTTTGGTGATGGCGGTAATCAATTATTTTCCTGCGCTTGCGCTCGGGCCGGTGGCTGAACATTTGATGATGGGGGCCGTGCAATGAACCGCGTAGCCGCATTCAAAGGTGCTTTCACCAAGCTTTCACCGTGCATGCAGATGCGCAATCCGGTGATGTTTATTGTTTATCTCAGCGCCATTATTACTACGCTGATGGCGCTTGTGAAACTGGGAAGCCCCGCTGATTTGCCGAATGAAACGCTGTGGTTTGTAGCGGCTGTTTCGGGTTGGTTGTGGCTGACAGTTTTGTTTGCGAATGCAGCTGAATCCATCGCCGAGGGCAAGGGCAAGGCGCAAGCCGAGTCCTTGAAGTTGCTAAAGAAAGATGTGCATGCAAAAAAGTTAAAAAATCGTCAAAGCCGCGATGATTATCAGATGGTTGAAGCGGGCAGCTTGCGTAAAGGCGATATTGTATTGATTGAGGTAGGTGATTTTGTGCCAGGTGATGGTCGGGTGCTTGAAGGAATAGCCTCGGTGGATGAAAGTGCTATTACTGGTGAAAGTGCGCCAGTGATTCGTGAATCGGGTGGTGATTCGGACGGGGTGACGGGTGGCACACGTATTCTTTCTGATTGGCTGGTGGTGATGATTACCGCGAATCCAGGCGAAAGCTTTATTGATCAGATGGTAAATTTGGTTGAAGGCGCAAAACGCCAAAAAACACCGAACGAAATTGCCTTGTCGATTTTGCTCGCGGGCTTGTCGATTACGTTTTTATTATCTGTCGTCACGCTCGTGCCGTTTTTATATTTCTCGGTGTATTTAATGGGCGTGGGTGAATCTGCGTCTATTACGGTGTTGATTGCATTGCTTGTCTGCCTTGCACCAACCACGATAGGCGGGTTGCTTTCTGCTATTGGTGTGGCGGGGATGAATCGTTTGCTGAAAGCGAACGTGATTGCCTCATCAGGGCGGGCTGTTGAGGCGGCGGGCGACGTCAATGTCTTGCTGCTTGATAAAACAGGCACGATTACGCACGGCAACCGCCAAGCAGAAGAATTTGTACCTGCTGATTATGTCTCGGTGATGACGCTCGCCGAGGCGGCATTGTTATCGTCTATTTCGGATCAAACACCTGAAGGAAAAAGCATCGTTTTACTGGCGCGGAATAAATACAATACGCCAGAAATCAGTGTATCGGAGTGCTCGGAGTTTATTGAATTTTCCGCCGAAACACGCTGTAGTGGTGTGGTTGTGAGTGGCAGTCGGATTTTAAAAGGCGCATCGGATGCTATAGAGATGCATATTAAAGCGGCGGGTGGCGTGTTTGGTGACGATGTGCGAACTAAAGTGGATGCGATTGCGCGCATGGGCGGTACGCCGCTAGTGGTTGCGGATGGCGCAAAAGTGCTTGGCGTTATTTACCTCAAAGACGTGATTAAGATGGGCATTAAAGAGCGCCTCGCAGATTTGCGGAAGATGGGCATTAAGAGCATTATGATTACTGGCGATAACCCGCTGACAGCGGCGGCTATTGCAGCAGAAGCAGGTGTGGATGATTATATTTCGCAGGCAACGCCAGAAGGTAAACTCAAGCTCATCCGCAAAATGCAAGCGGGCGGCGAGATGGTTGCGATGGTGGGTGATGGCACGAATGATGCGCCTGCGCTCGCGCAATCAGATGTGGCGGTGGTGATGAATAGTGGTACGCAAGCGGCAAAAGAGGCGGGGAATATGGTGGATCTCGATTCGGATCCGACCAAGTTGATTGAGATTGTGGAAATCGGTAAGCAGCTATTAATGACACGCGGTGCGCTAACGACATTTTCTATAGCGAATGACATTGCGAAGTTTTTTGCGATTATTCCTGCCGCATTTGTCGCGACCTATCCTGCGCTGGGTGCATTAAATATTATGCATTTGACCTCGCCTTTCTCGGCCATGTTATCGGCGGTCATTTTCAATGCGTTGATTATTGTAGCACTGGTGCCGCTTGCGCTTAAAGGCGTTAAATATCGCCCGCAAAGTGCCGCGCAGATATTGCGCCGCAATTTATTAGTTTATGGTTTAGGCGGAGTAATTACGCCGTTTATTGGCATTAAATGTATTGATATGATATTATCCGTTATGGGTGTTATATGATAGTGCGCCGCCTGATTGCTCATGCAAAAAATGGCTTTCGTTTATTTGCCGTGTTGATGCTGTTGCTCGGTGTTGTTGTGCCGCTGGTGTTTACGGCAGTTTCGCAAGTGATATTTCATTCTGCGGCGAATGGCAGTTTGATTGTACAAAAAGATAAAACGATTGGCTCGGAACTTATCGGGCAGGAATTTTCGAGCAATAAATATTTTTGGGGACGCCTATCGGCAACGACACCGCCTTATAATGCGGCCGCTTCTGCATCGTCGAATTTGAGTTTTTCAAACGTCAAAATCATTGAGCAGGCGAATGAGCGCCTAGGCGCGTTAAAAGGTCAAGGAAAAACCCCGCTGGCATTGATTACTGCATCAGCGAGCGGCCTCGATCCGCATTTATCTGCATCGGCTGTTCGCTATCAAATTCCGCGTGTGGCGAAAGCCCGCCATATGAGCTTAGAAAAATTAGAGCAGTTGCTTGCGGCACATATTGAATCGCCGCATTTAGGCTTTATCGGCATTGAACGCGTGAATATCTTACAGCTTAACCTAGCTCTGGATGCATTGAGTGTGTCATCCCGAACATCTAGTGAGGGATCTTTGCAAAGATGTCTCACGTGCGTTCGACATGACAAGGACATATTATGAAAGATGATAACCGCCCCGATCCTGATGAGTTGCTACGCCAAATAACGGTGGAAGAAGATCAGGCGCGTGAAGAAGATAATGGGCGCGGTAAACTTAAAATTTTCTTTGGTGCGTGCGCCGGTGTGGGCAAAACCTATGCGATGCTTTCTGCGGGTAAAAGCGCTATGCAAGAGGGCGTTGATGTATTGGTCGGTTTGGTGGAAACGCATGGCCGCGAAGATACCAAAAAACTGGTGGAAGGGCTCACCGTTTTACCGCACCGCGAGGCGACCTATCGCGGTACGATTGTCCGCGAATTTGATATTGATGCCGCACTCGCACGTAAACCACAATTGATGCTACTTGATGAGTTGGCGCATACAAATGCACATGGTTCGCGTCATCCGAAGCGTTGGCAAGATATTGAAGAGCTGCTTGCAGCGGGCATCAATGTTTACACCACCATCAACGTGCAGCATTTAGAGAGCTTGAACGATGTGGTTGCGCGTATCACTGGCGTATGGGTCAAAGAAACGGTTCCTGATGCGTTCTTTGACAAGGCGGATGAGATATCGCTGGTGGATATTCCATCGGAAGAATTGCTGAAGCGTTTGCGTGAAGGCAAAGTGTATATTGCTCCTGAAGCCAAGAAACGTGCAGCGCAGAATTTCTTCAAAAAAAGCAACTTGATTGCGCTGCGCGAATTAGCACTGCGCCGTACCGCAGAGCGCGTTGACGCGCTGATGGACGTGTATAAAACCAAAGGCAAAGACGGGCAAGGCTGGAGCGGTGCCGATAAAATCTTGGTATGTATTGGCCCTGATGCGCTATCGGCAAAGCTGGTGCGTTCGGCAAAGCGCATGTCGAGCGGTTTGAAAGCTCAGTGGATTGCTTGCTATATTCAAAATGAACGGCATCAGCGTTTAAGTAAAGAAGCACAGGATTCAGTGGATCGTAATTTGCGGCTTGCGGAACGCATGGGCGCGGATATCGAGATTATCCAAGGACAAAACGCCATTGAGGATATTCTCAGTTTCGCGCGCGCGAACAACATCACCAAAATTGTCGTTGGCAAAGTCACTAAATCGCGTTTAAGCGAGTTTATGGTAGGCTCGCTTGCTGATCAATTGATTCGTGGCTCTGGGAATATCGATGTCTACGTTGTCACGGGTGATAAAGGTGAGAACACCGTTCGTAATACGGTATTCTGGAGTGCAAAAACGCCGTGGCGATTTTATTTGTCAGCCCCTGTCATTATTGCGCTATCAACATTATTGATGCTGCCGCTGCGCTCGCAAATACCTGCAGTTAATTTGGTGATGTTATATTTGGTCGGGGTGGTAGCGATTGCCCTGCGTTTTGGCCGTGGCCCGTCTATTTTAGCAACGGTGCTTTCGGGGTTATGTTTTAATTTCTTTTTTGTGTTGCCGTATCATGGTTTTAAAGCCAGTGAAATTGAGCATGTGATTACCTTCTTGATGTTATTGCTGACGGGGGTGATTATCGGATCGCAAACCGCGCGACTGCGTTTGCAGGCGATTACGGCGCGTAAACGTGAGAAATACACCGCGACGCTCTATGCGATGACGCGTGAGTTGACGGCCAATCGTGGCAAGGTGAATTTGGCACAAGTGGCAAGCTCGCATATCGCGGATATTATGGATTCCAACGTTTTTATTTGGCTGCCAGATGATAAAGGGCAGTTGCAAACGGTGGTTGCAGAAACCGAAGATGACGCGGAAACGCTAGACCCTGTGCGTGAAGAGAGCGTTGCCAATTGGGCATTTACCCATAAGCAAAAATCGGGACTCGGCACAGATACGTTGCCATCTGCGAAGGCATTATATGTGCCGCTGATGGCGTCTGGCGTGGTGCTTGGGGTTATGGGGGTGATGCCGCGTGATAGTGATGTGGAGATGTTTACGACGGACGCGCTTGATACGCTAGAAACACTGGCATCGGTTGCGGCTTCCGCGCTTGAACGTGGTACGGCGGCGGAGCTGGTAGAGCATACAAAAATTGAAGCTGAAAGTGAAAAACTACGCAATATTTTACTCTCATCCGTTTCGCATGATTTGCGGACGCCACTGGCGGTGATTACGGGTTCTGCATCAACCTTGCTGTTGGAAAGTGGCAAAATCAGCGAGGAATATCGCAAAGAATTGTTGCGCGGTATTCATGAAGAAGGGGCGCGTTTGGCGCGGATGGTGACCAACTTGCTCGACGTATCGAGCTTGAAAGCAGGTTCAGTCAAGCTCAACAAAGAGCTTTATTTTATTGAGGAATTGATTGGCTCAGCACTCATGCGTGTGGAAGCGCGGCTGACAAAACATACGGTCACAACATCCATCGAGCATGGTTTGCCGCTCGTGCGGATGGATGGTTTGTTGATTGAGCAGGTGCTGATTAATTTGCTAGAGAACGCAGCGGAGTTCACGCCAGCAGGTACGCATATTACCATTGCGGCGACGGTTCATAAGCCCGATTTACATATTACGATTACCGATGATGGGCCAGGTATTCCGTCGGGTGATGAGGAAAAGATTTTTGATAAAAACTTTAATATCGCCAACTCGACCAATAAAGGCGGTTTGGGGCTTGCGATTTGCCGCGGCATTATTAGCGCGCATGATGGCAAAATCTGGGCGCAAAATGCAAGCGAAACGGGCTCTATCTTTACGTTTACGTTGCCGCTTAAAGGTGGCGAGGAATCTTAGTCCCGACCTACCCCCGCGCAGGCGGGGGGGCGTGGAGGGATCTCATGATCCTTCGACTTCGCTCAGGATAAAGAAAACTAGTCTTCAGACTCAACGTCATCACCACCAAATGCCATATCACCATCATCTTCAGCATCAGCCACTTTTTTGCTGCCGCTGATATGTTGCGCTGCATCTTTGAATGCTTCTTCAGCATCGAGCGTAATTTCTTCACCTTTAGTGAGCAAGCGTTGATCGCTGATGTCGGATATAGGGCGTTTGAAAAATCCTTGAATCAAATTTTCTTCCAGTTGTGGCAGGCTAATCGTTTTTTCAGCGATTTCGCGCAGGGCAACCACCGAATCTTTATCGTTATCACGATCAACAGTAAGTGGGTTACCCACGCTGATTTGTTTCGCGCGTTGTGATGCAAGCAGCACCAATTCAAAGCGGTTTGGAATTTCTTGGATGCAATCTTCTACGGTAACGCGAGCCATATATACCCCATAATTTTAGCTATATTTTTGAAAGAGGACGGTTTATAAAGGATTTCCAAATTAAGTACAAGCATTTTTACGGTTAAGGGGCGCATGATGGGGGATATTCATAACCTTCAGGAAAAAAACGATAAAAAGCTGCCGAAACCCGATTGGATTCGTGTAAAAGCACCGAACTCCAAAGAGTTTCAGGCGACGCGTGACGTGATTCATTCGCTCAAACTCAACACGGTGTGCGAAGAAGCGGCGTGCCCAAATATCGGTGAATGCTGGAGCCAGAAACACGCGACCGTGATGATTATGGGCGATACCTGCACGCGGGCTTGCGCGTTTTGTAACATCAAAACGGGTGTACCGGGTGCGTTGAACCCGCATGAGCCAGACAACCTCGCGCAGGCGGTGGGGCAGCTGGGGCTGAAACATGTGGTGATTACGTCGGTGGATAGGGATGATTTGGAAGATGGCGGCGCGGATCATTTCGCGCAATGTATTTCCAAGCTGCGTTTATATGCGCCAGCAACCACGATCGAGATTTTGACGCCAGATTTCTTACGCAAGGAACATGGCGTGCCGATTATCGTTGCGGCAAAACCAGACGTATATAACCATAATATCGAAACCGTGCCGCGCTTGTATAAAGCGATTCGCCCAGGTGCGCGTTATTTTAATTCGCTGCATTTGCTCAAAACTGTGAAGCAACTCGATCCGAGTATTTTTACTAAGTCAGGCATCATGGTCGGGCTTGGTGAAACCAAAGATGAAGTGCTACAAGTGATGGATGATTTGCGTTCGGCTGAAGTGGATTTCATGACCATCGGTCAATATCTGCAACCGACGCCCGCACATGCGCCCGTGGATCGCTACGTGACGCCTGATGAGTTTAATTATTACGAACGTCAAGCGCGCGCGAAAGGTTTCTTGATGGTTTCGGCATCACCACTCACCCGTTCATCTTATCACGCAGGCGATGACTTCGCGATTATGAAAGCGGCGAGGGATGCACAGTTGGCGGGGAAGGAATGAGGCGCAGTATTACCTTGCGGCAATTTTGCTATCTTTCTTTATTGCTGCCGATTAGTTTGCCTTTGATTGCGATGACACCAAAATTTTTCTGGGGTTATGATTGTCCAAGCCCTGCAAGTATGTTTTGTATTCTTTCTATGGTGTTTGGGGTAACAATCGTTGGCTTGCCAACTTATATCGTCTTGGTGTTGTTATTTCTCTACAAGGCTCG
>JAYTDB010000171.1:0-1953 GCA_043736135.1 Rickettsiales bacterium | reverse complement strand
AGGAAGAAAAACGCTACCCCACGTTTAATACCCGGATGATGGCGGCGACGGTGGACATGATGCTTATTTCGCTAACGCTGACACCACTGGTGGATTATGCCTATCTGCAATATCGCGGTGAGCCGCCGCTTCAGATGGCTGAGGTGATACAAAATTTGTCGACCTATAAAAAATCGGGCGAGGCGATACACGAATTCGTTCGGCAGGTGCAGGAGACGGGTTTTTGGGATTATTGGAGATCACAAATGTCGTGGCATATGTATGTGATAGGTGTGTATCTGGTTATATGTTGGCATTATTGGTCAGCATCCCCAGGGAAGCTGCTTTTCCGTCTGGTCATCGTCGATAAAAAAACACTCAAACCGGTGGATGATTTGCAATCGGTGATGCGGGTGTTCGGCTATGTATTGTCGTTCTTGCCGCTTGGTCTGGGTATTATCTGGATGGCGTTTGACAAGAAAAAACGCGGTTTTCACGATATCTTTGCTGGTACGGTAGTAATGAAAAAATCGGCTGTCAGAAAATTACTCGCAGAAGCGGCTACATCAGCGACTGAAGCTGCTCATCCGATAGATTCCCCGGCACCATCAACAGCGGAATAAATAATTTCTGCCCTAATTGTTGCGCCAGCCATGCAGCTAACTTTCCACGCCCTTTGCTATGATGTGCGGTGCCGATAACAATCACCGAGACATCGCCCATCTCTTCAATCGCCTTTAGAATCTCATCGCCCGCGCTGCCCTCTTTTAGAATCAAACCGGGGGTGATGTCATAGAGGCTTTTGGCAATGTTGGCATGTTGCGAAAGAATATTTTCACCTTCTTGCCTACGCTCTTCGCTCATGCGCTCGGCAATGGCACCGAGTGTTTGAAAATCCGCAGGGGGAATCACGTGGATAATATCGACAATCACCCCGCGGGTTACACCTCGCAGACAGGCGAATTTCAGTGCCGCGCGTGATTCATCATGCTGGTCGACACAGACGAGATATTTAGGATGTTTTTTGGTGCTCATAATGCATTCTCCTCATCAGAATTTCTCAAATAGGCGACCCGCAAACCAGCCTGCGGATAGGGCGAGTACAACAGCCGAGATGCCGTATAGAAGGGGACGGTTATGGGCATAATCATACAAGAAGCCATCCAGCCCAACTTTCTTCACCTCGATTGGCAGCACGTGTGAGCCGACAATGGTATTGTTGTTCAGTAAATAAATTTCGGCGTTATATTTTCCTGGTGGGATGTTATCGGGAAATTCAATCACCGCTTTAAACAATGTTTCGCCCATAAACGATAGGCTTGTAGGTGTTGGCGAATAAAGTCTTTCGGCAACTTGATGGGCAATAAAAGCATGAGTAAATTCGTCATAAAACGCCCATTTCAAAGGATCAGCAGGCTTGTTGAATAAATTTTCATGTCCAATGGCAAGCATCTTGAACGATTTGGGGTGGTTCAATTTATCTAGCGGTTTGCTGCTGGCAATGGCATAAAAATCAGGCACGTTGAACAGCTTCACCTTGTCTTTGTTAATCCAGATGCCCGCAAACTCTTCTTTTTTTCGTACTACATAATTTTTAATCGGCCCGCGGATAACGGCGACTATATCGCCACTTTCATTGCGTGCTCCAAAAACGAATAGGCGTGTGCCATTGAAATTGGAATCCATGGTGATTTCATAGTTCGACATATCAGCAACCACTGGCGATGCGGCGGCAGGCAGAGCAAATAGCAAGAAAAGGGCGAGCCATTTAATCATTGATGACACTCACACTATAAATATTCGCAGGCGGCGTAAACAGCCCAAAAGCAAGCTTGATTGCCATTCCGAGCACCAAGACGGCAAGCATCGCGCGGAGATACTCATTAGGAATTTTTGCGCCAATTCTTGTGCCAATTTGCGCACCAAATACCGAGCCGCTGAGTAATAAAAGTGCCAGCATAATATCGACGGTCT